>JACFNY010000027.1 GCA_019454625.1 Sphingomonadaceae bacterium | reverse complement strand
CCGGAAAACGTTGGGGGCGTGTCGGCGATTCCCCGATCATCGGGGCTGGCACCTATGCGCGGAACGGCCAGTGCGCCGTTTCCGCGACCGGGTCGGGCGAATATTTCATCCGGGAAAGCGCCGCCCGGCAGGTCTGCGACCGCGTGGCGTGGCGCGGGGAGAGCCTGTCGCGCGCCGCGAAGGAGACCATCGACGCCGTCGGCGCGATCGGCGGAGACGGCGGCCTCATCGCGATGGGCGCGGACGGGCATCCGGCCTTTGCCATCAACGACCTCGGCATGTACCGTGGCCGCATGGCTGCGGGGTCTTCTCCTGAAACGGCCATTTACGCCGACGAAGCGTGGATGGACTGATGTCGCTGGCGGGCGCGAGGCTTGACGATGTCGACGAGGCGCTGCTCACGCAGCTTCGCGACGACGCACGGCAACCGATCGCCCAGCTCGCCAAGCAGCTCGGCATTCCGCGCGGACAGCTCTACTCGCGGCTGTCGCGCCTCGAGGAGGCGGGGGTTGTCGCGGGCTACACGGTCCGGCTCGGAACCGCTTTTGCCGGCAGCCGCCTTCGGGCGCACATGATGATCAAGACGGTGCCGCGCTCCCACCGCGACGTCGAGCAGGCGCTCGCCAGCTTCCGGCAGGTGCAGGCCGTCTATGCGATCAGCGGCGAGTACGACGTCATCGTCATGCTGGAAGCGAAGGACGGCGAGCAGCTCAATGAGCTGATCGACGAGATTTGCCTGCTGGAGGGCGTCGAACGAACGACGACGTCGGTCATTCTGGCGACCAAGATCGAGCGCTAGCCGGCACCGTATCCGCTCGTCGAGCATCGGCTTTTATGAACCGTAAACACTCACTTTTTCTAAATTGAAAACCTATATGGTTTCAACGCGGAAAATACGCTGTTTTTGGCCATGGGCGGACTTGCTTACGGCAATGTAAATTAAGTTGTGCTCAACCCCGCTTTGCGTATCATCACTCCGCATTTTGCGCGCGGGGAGGGAGAGTCGCGCGGGTGCCGTGTGCGTGCGGACGTGCCGTGGGAGGGAGCGCCCGCCGCACACGAGACCGCGCCCGGAAAGATTTTGGTGGGAGCAGCAGCCATGAACGCGCCGGTTCATCCGCAGGAATTCCGTACCGACGACGGCTCGACGCCGAAGGAGCGTTATGCGCGGCTTCGCGACACGGGCTATGCGGACCTCGCGCACCTGCCGGGCGAGCAGCCGGGCTCGCGGCTGGGCGGGCTCATGCGGACCGTGGCTTTCCTGAAAGACCCGCTCGGCATGGTGCGGGAGCAGATGGGCCGGTTCGGGCGCGTCTACCGCACGCCCAACATCGGCGGCGGCTGGCAGGTGACGTTGATCGGCCCGGAGGCGAACGAGCTCGTCTTCATGAACCGGGACAAGACCTTCTCGTCGGAGCAGGGCTGGAACCCGATCCTCGACTACGTGTTCCCGCGCGGCGTCATGCTGATGGATTTCGAGGAGCACCGCGTCCACAGGAAGACGCTCTCCGTCGCCTTCAAGCCCGCGCCGATGCAGAATTACCTCGGCGCGCTTCAGGAGGGCATCGCCGCGCGCATCGCGGCGTGGCCGGAGGACATGCGCTTCTATCCGGCGATCAAGCAGCTGACGCTCGATCTCGCCGCCACCTCGTTCCTCGGCATCCCGTGGGGGCCGGAGGCGGACCGGATCAACCGGAGCTTCGTGGACATGGTCGCCGCGTCCGTGGGCATCGTGCGGCGGCCCTTGCCGTTCACGGCGATGGCGCGCGGGGTGAAGGGCCGCGCCTTCCTGTGCGACTTCTTCGGGCGGGAGATTCCGAAACGGCGCGGCGCGGCAGGCGACGACATCTTCACGCAGATCTGCAACGCCGAGCACGAGGACGAGGCGACCGGCGAGACGCGGCTGCTCACCGATCAGGAAATCATTGATCACATGAACTTCCTGATGATGGCGGCGCACGACACGCTCACCTCGTCGCTCACCTCGACCGTCTATTATCTCGGCGCCGCGCCCGAATGGCAGGAGGTGCTGCGCGCGGAGGTGCGCGGCGTGCGCGCCGAGTTCGGCGACCGTATCCCCTACGAGCAGCTCGACCGCTTCGAGAAGACCGAGTGGGCGTTCAAGGAGGCGATGCGGCTGAACGCGCCCGTGCCCGCGCTGCCGCGCCGGGCGCTCAGGGATTTCGCGTTCGGCAACCACACGATCCCGGCGGGGACGCACATCGGCATCAACCCGATGATGACCCACCGCCTGCCCGAGCTCTGGCCGGACCCGGACCGGTTCGACCCGGCGCGTTTCTCGCCGGAGCAGTCGAAGGGCCGCCACAAGTACGCGTGGGTTCCCTTCGGCGGCGGCGGCCACATGTGCCTCGGCCTTCATTTCGCCTACATGCAGGCGAAGGCCTTCATGTTCGAGCTGCTCGACAAGCGCCGCATCGTGCTGCGCGAAGGCTACGAGGCGGACTTCCGCATGTTCCCCATGCCGAAGCCGCGCGACGGCCTGCCGCTCAGGCTGGAGCGGCTCTGACCGGCAGCGCCGTGGTGCTCTTGATCTCCGAGAGAGCCATCGACGAGGTGATCTCCTGCACGCCCGGCAGGCGCGAAAGCCTTTCGAAGAACAGCTTCTCGTAAGCCTCGATGTCCGGCGTCACGATGCGCAGCAGGAAGTCCGTCGTGCCCATCAGCACGTAGCATTCCTGGATCTCCTCGATCTCCCGCACCGTCGCCTCGAACTCGGCCATGTGCGAGCGGCCGTGCGCGGAGAGCTTCACGTTGGCGAACACCTGCGCGCCGAGCCCGACCTTGCGCCTGTCGAGCAGCGCGACGCGCTTCCTGATGATGCCGGCCTCCTCCATCGCCGCGATGCGCCGCCAGCAGGGGGATTGCGACAGCCCCACGCGCTCGGCGATCTCGGCGGTCGACAGGCTGCAATCCTCCTGAAGGATTCGAAGGATTTTCCGGTCGAACGCGTCGAGTTGCATGATTTAGTCTCTATTTATCAAGTTTGGGTGATTTTTATGCACGAATTCGAGCGCCGCGCAATCACTTTGCATCCCTTTTCCCCGGCGCCTGTGTGACAAGCGGGCCATCATCTCGAAGAGGAATGTCATGTCGTCTGCTCTTGCCGCTGCCGCCGCGCCCGCCGTTTCCGGGCCGCATCTCGCCTATGTCAGCCGGAGCGCGCACTTCGAGATTATCGCGAACGTCGATCCGCACATCAGCTTGCGGGTGCTCAACTATTTCGCCCAGCGCGACCTCGTGCCCTCGGTCTTCCGTTCCCGGCGCGTCCGCGAGAGGCTGGAGATGCGCGTCGTCGTCCCCGGTCTTTCCGACCACGACGCCTCCGTCATCGCCGAGAAGATGCGCGGCCAGTTCGCGGTCGCGGCGGTGACGCTGGAAATGATGGTCGGTTAAAACAGATTCAGCCTGAGCCGGTCGGGGTCCGGCGCGCCGCCGCGATCAGCGCGCGGATCGCCCAGCGGCGCACGCGCGCCGCTTCGGCGTCGTCCAGCCTCAGCACGTCCCGGAACACGATCATCGCTTCGGGGCCGACGATCAGCGCCAGCGCGGCGGTCAGCGCCTTGAGGTCGGCGGGCTTGAACGATGCCCGCGCGGGCGCAAGCGCTTCCTCCAGCATCGGCGTGCGCCGGTCCTGACGGACGGGGAGGTCGGCGCCGGTTTCGCCGCGCGCCCGGCGTTCGATCGCGCCCGCGAGCATCAGCCTGAGCGGCACCTCGTTTTCGGCGATGAGCGCGTGCAGCGCCGTATCGACGCGCTCGACGCGCTGCACGGGGTCGTCGTCGGCGCCGTTCAGGACGTCGCCGATCCTCGGGAATTCGATCTCCAGCGCCGCTTCCACGAACAGCGCGTCGGCGTTCGGGAAATAGCGGTAGGCCGTCGCCCGCGAAACGAGCGCGGCGTCCGCGATCTCCTCCAGGCTCGGCCGCTGGCCCTGTTTCAGAAGCTGCGCCGCGGCGGCGAGAATGTCCTGCCGCGTCCGCCGCCGCTGCTTCCAGCGCCCGGCCTGCTCCGCCTTCGCCACGCTACGGCTGCTGCGGCAATTGCTGGAGGATGGCGGCGAGGTCGACCCACACGTTCTCGCGCGCGATGTCTCCGCCGTCCGCGAACTCGATCACGTGGAGCAGCCGGAACTTCAGCGGCCGTCCCTCTCCGGCGACGCCGAACGGATGGCCCGGCGCGAACCCCTCCCACAGCGAATCGTCGACCATGAAGTTGTCGCCGTACAGGCGGCGCAGCGTGGTGAAGCGCCCGTCCGAGAGGTCGCGGAACAGCGCTTCGTAGAAGCCGCGCGTCGCCTCGCGCCCGTGCGAGGGGCCCGCCGGCCAGCCGATGATGTCATGCTCCACGTCATGCGAAAGCGTCGCGAGCACGCCCTCGACATCGTCGCGCGCCTCGAAACCGAAATGCGCATCCATCCGCCGGTCCATCTCGCCCCGGCTCAAGAGTCCGGTCGCCGTCGTCGCCATCTTCATCACCCTGTTGATTCGATGGATACCTCATAATGAGATTTTTATCTCATAACAAGAGGGCGTGCTCAAGATGCGAGGGCGTTTCACACCCCCGCCGATAACTTCAATTTCAGTTCACGAAATCGCCGATGTCCTCGCCGTAGACGCGGTACGACATCATCGTCACGGTTTCCTTGAGGCCCGGCACGCGGTGCAGCTTCTCCTGCACGAAGTCCTCGATCTCGGGGAGGTCGCTGAAGCCGACCTTGATGAGCAGGTCGTATTCGCCCGTCACCGAATAGACCTCGGCGACCTCCTCCATCTCGGCGATGCGGTTGCCCACGCTCGCGGCGTGGCCGAGGTCGCATTTGGCGAGGACGAACAGGCGGTACATCAGGCTTCCTTCCGGCTGGCGGCGGCGATCAGGCTCCGCCGCATCCCATAGGCGAGATAGACGGCGACGCCAATCAGGTTCCAGACGAGGAAGCGGGCTTGCGTCTTTTCCGGCAGGCTGACGAACAGGTAGAGGCAGCCGCCGATCGCGGCGAGCGCGACGGGCAGGTAGAAGGGCACGCGGAACCTCCGCTCCGCGTCCGGCGCGCGGCGGCGCAGCACGATGAGGCTGATCCCGATAGCGGTGAACGCGGCCAGCGTCCCCGTGTTGGCAAGCTCGGCGATCTCGCCGAGCGGCAGCAATCCCGCGATGACGCTGACGACGACGGCCGTCACCATCGTCATCAGCACGGGCGTTCCCGTGCGTGCGTTCACGTGCGCGAGCCGTTCCGGCAGCAGCCCGTCGCGGGCGATGGCGAAGAAGATGCGGCTCTGGCCGTACATGAAGGCGAGCAGAACGGTCGGCATGGCGACGATGGCACCGGCGCCGATCAGCTGCGCCGCACCCGGCCAGCCGAGCGAGCGGAGCACATGCGCGAGCGGTTCCCCGCTTGCCGAGAACGCGGCGACCGGCATGGCACCGATCGCCGCCGCCGCGACCGCCATGTACACGACGGTGCAGATCAGCATGGAGCCGATGATGCCGATGGTGAGATCGCGCGCCGGGTCCTTCGTCTCCTCGGCGGCGGTCGAGACGGCGTCGAACCCGTAGAAGGCGAAGAAGATCAGCGCTGCGCCCGCCATCACGCCGACCGTGTTGCCGCCGACCTCCTCCGAACCCCAGCCGTAAGGCGCGAAGGGTTGGAGGTTGGCGGGGTCGAACGCGGGCACGGCAAGCACGATGAAGAGCGCCAGCGCCGACATCTTCAGCAGCACGAGCAACGTGTTGACGAACGCGCTTTCCCGCGTTCCGAGCGCGAGCAGGCCCGCGACCGCCATCGTGATGAGGATCGCCGGGAGATTGATGATGCCGCCCGCGTGCGGCCCGGCGGCGAATTCGTGCGGGATCGTGACGCCCCAGCCGTTCAGGAAGCCGACGGCATAGCCCGACCAGCCGACCGCGACCGCCGCGCAGACGACCGTGTATTCCAGCACGAGGCTCCACCCGACCACCCACGCCACGGGCTCGCTGAGCGCGACGTAGGAATAGCTGTAGGCGCTGCCCGCGGCGGGCATCATCGTCGCCAGCTCGGCGTAGGCGAGGGCGGCGCAGGCGCAGACCAGGCCGGCGATCGCGAACGAGACGATCACGGCGGGCCCCGCCTTGCCCGCACCGATGCCGATCAGCGTGTAGATACCCGTGCCGACGATGGCGCCGACGCCGAGCGCGACGAGGTGCGGCCAGGTGAGGGTGCGTCTGAGGGCGCGGCTCCCGGAATAGCTCTGCCAGTCGCGAAGGCCCTTGCGACGCCCGAAGATGCTTCCTGCCACGCCCGCTGCCCCCTTGTCGTGCCGATGGGAGGCACATTGGCACGCGGCAGGCGCATGGGGAAGCCCGCCCTTTCCCGCCTTTCGTACGGGAAAGGGCGGGGTGAGGCGTGTTTACGCGGCCGCTTTCGTGCGGCGGCGGCGCATGGCGAGGAGACCGGCGAGGCCGAGGCCGAACAGGCCCATCACGGCGGGTTCGCTCACCAGGTTCAGCGCGAAGATCGCGAGGTTGCCGGTCTGCTCGTCGGCGACGGCGAGGAACGACTTGCCGTCGCGCGTGAAGAAGCTGAGCCCCTCCGGCCGTCCGAGCAGGTCGGAGACGATCGCGCCCAGGTACTTCGGGGCGATGCCGAGGCCGAAGTCGGTGATGTCGAACGCCAGCACCGAGCCGAGATCGACGCCGTTGGAGCGCTCGAGCCCCACAAACAGCACCATGCGCCCGTCGAGGATGCCGATCTCGATGCCTTCGGGTTCCGGCCCCTTGTTGTCGCTGCGCCCGTCGTCATAGGCGTCCGGGAAGCGGGCGGCCATGATCCGCTCGATCACGTCGCCGCTGTCGAACACGCGGTTGCCGTTCTCGTCGAGGATCGAGAAGCCGCGGCCGCCGAAGGCGAAGAGCTTCGCGTCTGCGGGGCCTTCCGCGCCCGGCGTGCTCGTCACGCCGAGCCGGTTGAAGACGCCGTAATCGCCGAGCGTGCCCGCGCGCACCTCCTCGACGAGCCCGTCCCATTCGCGGGCGTCGCCCTCGTCGGCGGTGACGAAATAGGTCTTGCCGTTCGAGGTGAAGCTCTTGATCGCGTCGGGCAGGTACAGGCCGTAGAGGCCTTCCGTGCTCTGGAGGTTGCCCTTGATGCCGTCGCGGTCGGACGGGTCCATGCGGTTCGCGCCGGGTGCATAGCTCTTGAAGCCGAGCGGGATGATGTCGGTGACGACCGGCTCGGCGCCGGTGAGATCGACGACCGCGATGGCGTTGTTTTCCTGAAGCGTCACGAACGCGCTTTTGCCGTCCGGCGCGAAGGCCGTGTATTCGGGCTCGAGGTCCTGCGCGACCGAGGCGCCCGGCCCGAAGATGCGCACGCCTTTCGCCTGAAGCTCGGACTTCTTGTCGTTGAATGCGCCGAAGCCCGCGGTTTTCACAGTGCCAGCGGCAAGGTCGATGTAGCTGATCGAGCCTTCCGGGTCGACGCTGTCCGCCTTCCCGTAGCTCGACGGCTCGCCCTCGTTGGCGACGAGCAGCCGCGTGCCGTCCGCCGAGAAGCTGATCTGGTCGGGAAGCGCGCCCACCGTGAACGACTGCGGCGCGGCGCTGAGGTTGGCGAGATCGTAGACGAGGACGCGGCCCGGATCGGTCTTGTTCGCGGCCTGGATCGCCACGGCGACCTTGCCGCCGCCCACCGCGACGCTGTTCGCCGCGCCGCCCGCGAAGTGGCTATGCGTGTCGAGCGCGCCGATCTCGGTGCTCGTCCTCGCATCGACGATCTTCACGAAGGCATCGTCGCCGTTCAGGCCGACGACGAACAGGCGGTCGCCGCTCGCATCGTAGGCCGGGATTTCGGAAGCGTCGCCGAGCGTGACGCTCGTCGCACCTCTTACCTTCAGGACGGCGGCGTTGGCGGGCAGGACGGCGGCGGGCAGGACGGCGGTTGCGGCGAGCAGGCCGGCGAGAACGGAAAGCGTGCGCATAGGTGATGGACCCCTTGTTAACCATTTGCCGGGGTCGCCTATGAAGCGCATTTTCCGGGCGAGTCGAGCCGCTCACACAAAGTTCACGCGGCTGTCACGCGGTGGCAACGAACGCCGCCGGAAGTGTCGGCGGGGCTTACAAAACGGGCTGTTTCGCAGTCTTCCGGATCGCCGTCACTGCAGGCGCACGAGCCGGCCTTCGGAAGGGATGCCCCCGATTCGCTGCCGGTCCCGGAATTTTTCCGCGATTCGGATGTAGGCATCGGCATTCCGGCTGTGCATCGCGCGCTTTTCGGGCGACACGGCGGCGCGCGCGAGGAGCCAATGCTCGTCGGCGCGGCGCTGATGATATTCGAAATCGTTCGGGATCAAGACTCCGCTCCCCCACCCATGCCGCCTTTTCAGCAGGATTTTGTGCGCTCTTGCAGCACTGCCGTCTTTGATCCTCGTCAAATCGGGGAGGGGTGTCGTTACGCCTGCGCCGTACATTTTTGACGCTGTTTTGACCCGCTTCTCACGCACCGGTCACGCTGGCGGGCGATAAGGAGGCATCGCGAGGCGGACACGTTCCCCCAGCCCTTCCTCCCCGGTGTCCCCTCGCGACCCCACAGCACAGGAGTTCATCCGGATGTTCTACATCAGAAGCGCGGCGGTCGCGCTGGCGGCGGCGATGACGGTCGGTCTTGTCAGCGCGTCCTCCCACGCCGGGCCGGTTTCGGTCGCGGTCAGCTTCGCCGATCTCGACCTCACGACGCTCTCGGGCGAGCGCGCCCTGCGCGAGCGCGTGTCGGGCGCAGTCCTCACCGCCTGCGGCACGCGGCCGAGCGCCGAGATCACGATGGAGATGGTCCGCCGCGCGTGCATCCGCAACACGTCGGTGACGGCCGAGGCGCATATCGACGCGGTGATTTCAGGCTCGCGCAGCCTCGCCCATGCCGCGCCGCCACTTCCCGGCACCGCCCACTAGCGTGCCGAGCGGGGGAAGGGGCGGCCCGGAAGACCCCCCGGGGCCGCCCCTTTTCGCCTGTCTAGAAGCCGACGCGGGCCGACACGCCGTAGAAGCGCGGAGGCGTGGGGTAGGCCGCGATCGTGCCCGGCTGCTCCGGCACCGCGAACGTGCCGATGTGGTAGTACTTGTCGAACAGGTTCTCGACGAAGACCTCCAGCCGCCACTTGCCGTCCACCGACGCGACGCCGATGCGCGCGTTGACCACGGCGAAGCCCTCGTTGTCCGCGATGCCGCGGCTTTGCGAGCTCGTCACCTGCTCGCTCTGGAAGCGGAAGTCGGCGTGGACGAGCGCGTTCAGCGTGTCGGCCAGCGGCGGGGTCCAGGTGGCGGCGCCCGTGATGGTGTGGCGCGGGATCAGCGAAAGCTGCTTGCCGACCTCGAATTCCAGCGGCGTGCCGACAAGGCCCGCACCGTCCTTGATCTTCGCGTCGACGAGGCTGTAGCCGAGCCGGAAGGTGAGGTCGCGCGCGGGGCGGATGGTGCTTTCCGCTTCCACGCCCTTCGACACCGTCTTGTCGACGTTCATCGTGACGAAGCTGTTCCCCGAGAACACGAGTTGCTGGTAGTTCGAGAAGTCCTGATAGAAGGCGGCGACGTTCAGCGTGAACGCGCGGCCCCACTGCGACTTGAAGCCGACCTCCCATGAATCGACCTTCTCGCTGTCGAACTCCAGGTCCTCGATCTGTCCGCCGTCGCCGCCGAGGATGACCGAGTCGAAGCCGCCGCGGTCGAGGTTGTAGCCGCCCGATTTGTAGCCGCGGTCGTAGCCGCCGTAGAGCATGAAGTCCGGCGTCACGGCGTAGGCGAGCTTGGCGGTGCCGGTGAACGCGTTCTCGCTGCGCTTGCCCCTGTAGAGCCCGTTGAACTCGCTGTTCACGGTCGGGTTGCAGGTCAGCAGGATCGCTTCCGGCGCCATCGCCGCGAGCGCGCCCGTGAGGATCGACGTCGACGGGTCGAGATAGAAATCGCAGGTCGGCGAGATCGCGTCGAGGTTCGCGTTGATCTTCTTCTTCTCGTGGTTCCAGCGCAGGCCGAGCGTCAGCTTGAGGTTGTCGCTGATGTCGAGGACGTTGTGCGTGAAGAGCGCCAGCGCCTCGGTGTTCACGCGGTAGCGGTCGGCGACCTGCCCGCCGCCCACCGGCCCCGCCGGAAGCGGCGCGTTGAGCAGCGCGAACAGCGCCGGATCGGCTGCGGCCGCCGCCGCGATCGCCGGGTTCAGCGCCATCAGCACCTGCCCGAATTCCGGAACCGAGGGGCCGAACGTGTCGAACAGCTCGAAGCCGCTCGCCGCGAACAGCGCATCGCCGTAGAAGTTCGCCTGCGTGCCGAAGCGCACGCGGTCGGTCAGCGTCAGCTTCTCGTTCAGGTAGAAGCCGCCGACCAGCCAGTCGAGCCGGTCGTCGAAGGCCGAGCCCTGCAGGCGGACCTCCTGCGTGAAGTCGCGCAGGCCGGGCGCGTAGCCCTCGCGATAGGCGCGGTCGAGCCCGGAGAAGTCGATGTCCTGATTGCGGCGCACGTCCCAGTCGCGCCATGCGGTGATCGAGGTCAGCGTCACAGTCTCGAAGTCGTAGGTGACCTCGGCGGACACGCCCCATTCCTCGACGGCTTCGTCGTAGCTGCGGCCCGGTGTCACCGCCATGCGGCGCTCGGAAGGCTTGCCCGCGTAGATGCCGGTGAGGCCCGCGAGCGCCCCGCCGAGCTGGACGGCGGGGGCCGTCGGACCCTGAACGACGTTCACGGCGCCGCAGCACTGCTCGTCGGTCTTCGAGTAGTCGGCGATGAAGCGGATCGTCAGATCGTCCTTCTCGACGAGCGCCTGACCGCGCAGCGTGTAGCGGTCGAGATTGTTGAAGCGGCGGTCGGAGTTCACGTCGCGGATGTAGCCGTCGCGCTCGCGGTAGATGCCGTCGAGACGCAGCGCCACCGTGTCGGTGACGCCGCCGGTGATGCCGCCCTTCAGCGAGATGGCGTCGTAATTGCCGTAGCTCACCTCCGCATAGCCGCCGAGGTCGAACGACGGGCCTTCGGTGATGATGCTGAGCGCGCCCGCCGACGTGTTGCGACCGAACAGCGTGCCTTGCGGGCCGCGCATCACCTCGACACGGTCGATCGGCGGCAGCTCGGCGAGCGCGAGACCGGCGCGGGCGCGGTAGACGCCGTCGATGAACACGCCGACCGCGGGCTCGAAGCCGGGGTTGTCGCCCGCCGTGCCGATGCCGCGGATCGAAAGCGAGGTGCCGGTCGCGGCGGACTGGCCGGTGAAGACCTCGAGGCTGGAGCTGAGCTGCTCGAAACCGCGGATGTCCGTGACGCCTGCGTTGTTGATGAGGTCGCCGCCGATCGCGGTGACGGCGATCGGCACGTCCTGCACGGTTTCCGCGCGCCGCGTCGCAGTGATGACGATTTCGTTGGCGCTGAGATCGTCCTCGACGCTGGTCTGGACGTCCTGCGCGAAAGCCGGGGCGGCGAGGGCGGAGCACGCGGCACCCAGCAAAAGCGAACGCTTCACAAATGATCTCCTGAACGACTGGGGTGGATGTCCCGACATTTGTTTCGTTTGGTTAATCACACCGAATGGTTAAGGCTTTCTCTCGCACGGGTGCGGGAGCGCCGAAGTGGCGGGGCTGCTATACGAACGTAAAAGCGCCTGCAACCCCCGCTGCGGGGCCGCGAGACAGGTCCGGAACCCGGTTATTCGAGCGAGAGTTCCATGCGGACGGCGGTATCCTTCGACTTTACGGCCTGCCGTGTCGAAAGGAACACACGTGCCGGATCAATTGCACCGTCGGCGAGCAGGGCGTCGCGCACGGCCTCGGCGCGGGCCGTGCCGAGCGCGGCGAGTTCGGCGTCGGTCGGCAGGAATTCGGGACGAAGGGCGTCCGCCATCAGCGCGGCTTCGCGGTTCCGGCGGGCGTCGCGTTCGCTGATGCCGTCTTTTTCTGCTGCCGTCCTGTCGGCGGCGCTGACGGCGTCGGACGTTTCCGGAAAGTCCGGGCTGCTGCCGCGCTTCGCCTTGTAGAGATCCTTGAGCCGGTCGTGGCGCTTGTCGGGCGTGAGCGCTGCAAGGTCGGCGGGCTCGCCCTTCTTCACCTCCCTCGCCGTCGCGGCTTCGGCCATGCGCCGGTCGGCGATGGCGAAGGCATCGGCCTCGATGCCGGGGCTTGCGGGAATGTCGAGCTTGAGGGCGGGGCGGTCGGCGAGGCCCTTGGCGAGCGCGGCGAGATTCCTGCCCGCGCTTTCGGGAAGCACGGCGGAGCCGGGCGCGAAATCGACGAACTGCGCCTCCTCGGCGCCTGCGAACAGCGATCCGATGAAGCGGAACGGCGCGGTGACGATCTTCTCGATGATGTTGCCGATGATCTTCCAGATGATCGGCCCGAGCCGGAACTGCGGGTCGTCGAGCGATCCGGTGATCGGCACCTCGAGGTCGATCACGCCGTTCCTGTCCTTGAGCAGGGAGGTGGCGAGCCGGATCGGCAGCGGCACCTTCTCCTTGCTGTCGGTGGCCTCGCCCCATTCGAGCTGGTCGATGACGACATGGTGGTCGGCTTCGAGCGCGCGGTTGTCGATGCGGTAGCCGAGTTCGGTGGTCAGCTTGCCGCGCGCGATGGCATAGCCCGCATAGCGCCCCGAATAGGGGTTGAAGACCGGCAGCTCGATGTTGCGGAACGCCATCTTCACATCGGTCTTGCGGTCGTAGGCGACGAGGTTGGCGCGGCCTTCGATCTTCACCGGCGAGAAGCGGTTGATGACATGCCCGTCGAGGTCGATCTCGGCGACCGCGCCCGGCATGTTCGAGATGCCCGACACGCGCCCGCGCAAGGCTTCGATGCGCGCCTCGAAGCTCGGCTGGATCGAATGGTCGGCGAAGCTCATCGTGCCGCCGGCGATATCGAGC
>JACFNY010000480.1 GCA_019454625.1 Sphingomonadaceae bacterium | reverse complement strand
GCGCCCGCGATGCCCGCGAGGTTCCGCGCGCCTTCGATGCACGCCATCTGCATCCCGAGGCAGATGCCGAAGAATGGCACGCCGCGTTCGCGCGCAAACGCAACGCTGGCGATCTTGCCCTCGCTGCCGCGCTCGCCGAAGCCGCCGGGCACGAGGATGCCGTGCATCGGCTCCAGAAGCTGGGGCTCGGCCCCCTCGCCTTCGAACAGCTCCGCGTCGAGCCACTTGACGTTGACCTTGACGCGGTTGGCGATGCCGCCGTGGACGAGCGCCTCGTGCAGCGACTTGTAGGCGTCCTGAAGCCCGACATACTTGCCGACGACCCCGATCGTGACTTCGCCCTCGGGGTTTTCGAGGCGGTCGACGATGTCCGTCCAGCGCGAGAGGTCGGGCGACTCCTTCGCCTCGATGCCGAAGGCGCGCAGCACTTCGCGGTCCAGCCCCTCGGCATGGTACTGGAGCGGCACGGCGTAGATGCTCTTCGCGTCGAGCGCCGGGATCACGGCTTCCTTGCGGACGTTGCAGAACAGCGCGATCTTGGCGCGGTCGCTATCCGGCACCGGCTTCTCGCAGCGGCAGACGAGCACCTGCGGCTGGATGCCGAGGCTGGTGAGCTCGCGGACGCTGTGCTGCGTCGGCTTCGTCTTCAGTTCGCCCGCCGCCGCGATGAACGGGATCAGCGTAACGTGGACGAAGCAGACGTTCTCGGCGCCGATGTCGTTTCGGAGCTGGCGGATCGCCTCGATGAACGGCAGCGATTCTATATCGCCGACGGTGCCTCCGATCTCGCAGAGCACGAAATCGAGGTCTTCGGTGTCGGCGAGCGCGAACGCCTTGATGGCGTCCGTCACGTGCGGGATCACCTGCACGGTCGCGCCGAGGAAGTCGCCGCGGCGCTCTTTGGCGATGATCTGCTGGTAGATGCGTCCCGAGGTGACGTTGTCGGACTGGCGCGAGGGCACGCCGGTGAACCGCTCGTAGTGGCCGAGGTCGAGGTCGGTCTCCGCACCGTCGTCGGTGACGTAGACCTCGCCGTGCTGATAGGGCGACATGGTTCCCGGATCGACGTTCAGATACGGATCGAACTTGCGGATGCGCACCGTGTAGCCGCGCGCCTGCAGGAGCGCGGCGAGGCTCGCCGCCATGAGACCTTTTCCGAGCGAGGAAACCACGCCGCCGGTGATGAAAATGTACCGCGCCATGGGAGGAAACCTATAGGCGAGCAAAGGGTTGGACCGCCACCCGATTCGGGGCGGCGGCAGGACTTTTTCTGTGGATGACTTTATTGCGCGGTCGGAATGTCGTCGCTGGCGGGCGCGGGCGGCAGCGCCATCGGCAGCGCGTCGTCGGCGGGCGCGGTGCTGCCGGGCAGCGCCGTCGGCAAGCCGTCGGCAGGGGCGGCCGGGGCTTCGGTCGGCACCAGCGAGGTGTCGATCGAGGTCGGCGCCTTGGCGAGGCTCGCCATCA
>JACFNY010000479.1 GCA_019454625.1 Sphingomonadaceae bacterium | reverse complement strand
TGCTGCTTGAGATCAGGGACGGCGATGAGGCTGGTGACGATGCCGTCGAGAATGCCTTCGGGCGCTTCCGATCCATCGGGGAGGCGCACGGCGGGCGTCGTCATCAGGTGGCCGACGTTGCGCACGAACAGCAGGCTGCGGCCGGGCAGGGTGAACGCCATGCCATCGGGCGCGGTGTATTCGCGGTCGGGGTTCAGGCGGCGCGTCATCAGCCTGCCGCCCTTCTCGAACGTGTCCTCGAGGTCGCCCTTCATCAGGCCGAGCCAGTTCGCGTAAGCCGCGACCTTGTCCTCGGCGTCGACGGCGGCGACCGAGTCCTCGAGGTCGACGATCGTGGACAGCGCCGATTCGAGCACGACGTCGGCGAGGCCCGCCGGATCGTCCCTGCCGATGGGGTGCGCGCGGTCGATGACGAGCTCGATGTGGAGGCCGTTGTGGCGCAGCAGCAGATTCTCGCCTGCGCGGCCGACGAGCTGCGCCGGATCGGCAAGCGCGGGCGTGCCGCCCGTCCAGTCCGCCCATGATCCGCTTGCGAGCGGCACCGAACGGTCGAGGAACGCCTTCGCCCACGCGATCACCTCGGCGCCGCGCGCGGGGTCGTAGCCCTTGGCGTCGGATGCGCCGGGGATCGCGTCCGTGCCGTAGAGCGCGTCGTAGAGGCTGCCCCAGCGCGCGTTGGCGGCGTTGAGCACGAAGCGCGCGTTCAGCACCGGCACGACGAGCTGCGGCCCGGCGAGCGTCGCGAGTTCGGCGTCGACGTTTTCGGTCGTGATCGTGAACGGCGCGGGCTCGGGCACGAGGTAGCCGATCTCGCGCAGGAACGTCTGATACTCGGCGCCGTCGACCGGCTTCCCGGCGCGCGCGGTGTGCCAGTCGTCGATGTGCGCCTGAAGGTCGTCGCGCGTCTTGAGAAGCGCGGCGTTCTCCGGTGCGAAGCGTGCGTAGATGTCGGCGACGCCCGCCCAGAAGGCGTCGGCGTCCACGCCCGTGCCGGGCAGCGCCTTGTCCTCGATGAAGCGGACGAGGTCGTCCGCGATCCGGAGGCCGTTCTTGTCGATTGTCGTCATGGCTTGGTCCCGATGCTGTGTTCACGGCTTCATAGACGAGCGGGAACTCGTGCGGTAGACGAACGAAAATTAAAGCAGCTTTTCCTACAAGGAACAAATTCGATGGATGCCGATTATGTGCTGTTCGCAAGGATCGTCGAAAGCGGTAGCCTCTCGGCGGCGGGCCGAGCGGTGGGGCTGTCGCCCGCGATGGTCTCGAAGCGGCTGGCGCGGCTGGAAGCGCGGCTCGGCGCGGCGCTGGTCAACCGCACCACGCGGCGGCTCGCGCTCACCGAGACGGGCGAACGCTTCCACCGCGACGTGCTGGCGATCCTGAAGGCGGTGGAGGAGGCGGAGGCGCGGGTCGCGGGCCAGCGCGCGGGTCCGTCGGGCCTGCTGCGCGTGTCGGCGCCGACCTCGT
>JACFNY010000478.1:355-1493 GCA_019454625.1 Sphingomonadaceae bacterium | reverse complement strand
CGCCCACGTATCCCGCCAGTTCGAACGCGACAGCCTGCGGATCGTAGGCGAGCGGCACGGCCTCGGCGGCGAGGGCGTGGGCCTTCTCCCACAGCTGGAGCGCGCGCGCAAGCGATGCGCCGGTGCGCGCGCGCGCCGCGCCGGCGATGAAGGCGGGGACCAGCTCGACGAACGCCTCGTAGCGCGCCTGCGCGGCCTTGCCCGCGAGCGAGCGCGCAAGCGCCATCGCATCTCCCTGTCCCCTCGCCAGATCGGCGAGTGCGTGCGTGAGCTTCTCGACGTCGAGCCCGGCGAAGCGCAGCGCGCGGCCCGGCGAGCCTTCCGCCAGCGTCACCAGCGCGCTGATCTCGGCGTCGCTGCCGCTCTCCAGTTCGCGCGCGAGCACGGCGCGGACATCGGCGTCGGCAAGCGGCTGGAAGCGCAGCGTGCGGCAGCGCGAGCGGATCGTCGGCAGCAGCCGCACGGGGTTGTGGCTGACGAGCAGGAACAGCGTCTTTTCCGGCGGCTCCTCAAGATTCTTGAGGAAGGCATTGGCAGCGCTGCGATTCATCTCGTCGGCGGCATCGACGATGACGACGCGCCAGCCCCCATAGCCGGGCTTCGACTGGAACAGCGGCTGGAGGTCGCGGATCTGGTCGACGACGATCTCGGCGCGCAAGGTGCCGCGATCGGTGAGGCCGCGCTGGAGGATGCGGAGGTCCGGGTGGCTGCCCGCCTCGATCAGCGCCAGCGCCGGGTGCGGCGGCCCCTTCCCGTCCGTCAGCACGAAGCGGGCGAGCGCCTGCGCCACGCTCGCCTTGCCGATGCCGGGCGGGCCGGTGAGCAGCCAGGCGTGGTGAACCTTGCCCTGATCCCACGCCGCGCGGAACGCATCCTGCTGCGCCTGATGGCCGATGATGCTCACAGGACGATGCTCACAGGCCGAAACGCTCCGAGACCACGGCCCAGACCGCGTCGCCGACGTCGTCGACGGAGGCGTCGCTCGGGATGACCGCCACGTTGGGAAAGGCAAGGAACCGTTCGCGTACCGCCTTGTGGAACGCGGGCGGCTCGCCTTCGAAGCGCGCCTCGGCTCCGGTCCGCCCGGCGGCGCGGGCAAGGCCGAGCGCGGGATCGACGTCGAGCACGATGGTGAGAT
>JACFNY010000478.1:0-345 GCA_019454625.1 Sphingomonadaceae bacterium | reverse complement strand
TCGGCTTCGTCGAGGCCGCGCGCTGCGCCCTGGTAGGCGAGCGTGGAATGGACGTAGCGGTCGCAGAGCACCCACGTGTCCCCGGCGAGCGCAGGGCGGATGAGCCGCGACACGTGATCGGCGCGGGCGGCATTCACGAGCAGCGCCTCGACGCGCCCGTCCCAGCGGCCCGGCTCGCCCTCGACGAGCAGGCCGCGGATGTCCTCGGCGCCGGGCGTGCCGCCGGGCTCGCGCGTCGTCGCGACCGGGACGCCCTGCGCGGCGAGGCGCGCGGCAAGACGGCGGAGCTGGGTGCTCTTGCCGCTCCCCTCCCCGCCTTCGAAGCTGATGAACCTGCCCGCCACG
>JACFNY010000477.1:675-1495 GCA_019454625.1 Sphingomonadaceae bacterium | reverse complement strand
CGCCGGGGCCGAAGAAATGCCAGAAAGCGGGATCAGCGAAGCCGCGACAGCAGCGAGAACGACCTTTTTCATAAAACTCTCCACATGATTCACTGGAAGCGACGGCTTCGGTTGCCGAACGCAGGAACGCCGGAACGGCTCCCCTGCCGTCGCTTCCCCGCAAAGGTCGCGGCGGGAGGCTGACTCGTTCCTGAACGGCCGTGGCAACGCGCCGGCCCGCGCGCTATGACGTGCATCCATGCAGACGATCGTGCTTCTCACCTTCTCGAACATCCTGATGACCTTCGCGTGGTACTGGCACCTGAAGGGCAGCGTCGCCGCCGCGAAGCCGATGTTCGTGATCATCCTCATCAGCTGGGGCATCGCCTTCTTCGAATACGCGCTCGCCGTGCCTGCGAACCGCATCGGCGTCGCGGCGGGGTGGACGCCGGGGCAGCTCAAGATCGCGCAGGAGGCGATCGCGCTCACCGTGTTCGGCGTGTTCATGGTCACGTACCTCGGCGAGCCGCTGCACTGGCGTCATCTCGCCGCCTTCGCCTGCATCATGGCCGCGACCGGCTTCCTGTTCGTCGGGCGCTGAAAGATGGATTCAGCCCTCGCAGCGCTCGTCTCGCCCGAAGGCGCGCTCGCCGTGCGCGTGACGCCGAAGGCGCGCGGCGGTGAGCGCATCCTCGTGGAGGACACGCCCGAGGGCCCTCGCGCCCGCGTCTGGGTCTCCGCCCCGCCGGAGGACGGCAAGGCGAACGCCGCCGTCTGCCGCCTCGTCGCGAAGGCGCTCGGCCTGCCGACCATCGTCATCGACCACCACCAGGTCGGCGAG
>JACFNY010000477.1:0-665 GCA_019454625.1 Sphingomonadaceae bacterium | reverse complement strand
GAAGGCGCTCGGCCTGCCGAAATCCGCCGTCAGCGTGGCGCGCGGCGACACCTCGCGCGAGAAACTGCTGCGCGTCGCGCGCTGACCTGTGCGGTTTTGATTCATCGCAAGGCAACCCGACTCGGGGCTGGTGCATAGAGGACGGGCGGCAGAAGGCCTCGCCCCTTCCGTGTGCGCCGGCGCCGACCTTCTGCCTGAATCCGTTCGCAAAGGAGGCATGACATGGCATTGAAATCGCTTGCACCGTTCGGCTCCTCCGGCTCGCCCGCGCGGGGCACCGACCCCTTCGGCAACCTGCGCCACGACATCGAGCGCCTGTTCGAGGACGTGACGCGCGGCTGGCAGCTTCCCGCCGCCTTCCGCGGCGACGGCCTGCTCAATCCGCGCGTCGACATCGCCGAGACCGATCAGGGACTCGAGCTGACGGCGGAACTCCCCGGCATCGACGAGAAGGACATCGACCTCTCGCTCGACGACGACGTGCTGACGCTGAAGGCCGAGCACAAGGCGGAGAAGGAAAAGGAGGACAAGAAGAAGCGCTACCATCTCGTCGAGCGTTCGCACGGCACATACCTGCGCCGCTTCCAGATTCCCTTCACGCCCGACGCCGCGAAGGTGAGCGCGAGCTTCGACAAGGGCGTGCTGAAAGTGAGCGTGCCGCGCGC
>JACFNY010000026.1:9531-13275 GCA_019454625.1 Sphingomonadaceae bacterium | reverse complement strand
CATAGCCCTTGGCGCGCAGCTCCGCCTCGGCGCGGTCCGCCTCGCCCGCCGCCTGCACTGCGGCTTCGGACGAGAACAGGTCGTGGTGGATGCCGAGCAGCGCGAGGTCCGCCTTGATCAGAGCCAGCATCGCGTCCACGGTGCGCGTGCGGAACAACGCCAGCCAGTCGCTCTCCGGCTTGCCCACGTAGGCATCGCCGAATTCCGCCGCGAGCGCCGCGCCCACCGGCTTCAGATAGTCGCCCGGATAGAGTCCTTCCGGGATCTCGCCGATAGTCTCGCCCAGCGCCTCGCGGTAGCGCAGGTGCGCCGAGCGCGCGAGCACGTCCACCTGCCCGCCCGCGTCGTTCACGTAATACTCGCGCGTCACCTTGTGGCCCGCGAATTCGAGCAGCGCGGCAAGCGCGTCGCCGACCACCGCGCCCCGGCAGTGGCCCATGTGCATCGGGCCCGTGGGGTTCGCCGAGACGTACTCCACGTTGACGTGCACGCCCTTCCCCATGCCCGTGCGGCCGTAGTCGCCGCCCGCGGCGAGGATGGCGTTCAGCTCGCCGATCCACACGGCGGGATCGAGGCGGATGTTGATGAAGCCCGGCCCCGCGACGTCCACGGACGCCACGCCCGCCGCCTTGGCAAGCTCTGCGGCAAGCGGCTCGGCGATCGCGCGCGGCGCCTTGCCCGCGGGCTTCGCCAGCACCATCGCGGCGTTGGTGGCGAGGTCGCCGTGCGATGGGTCGCGCGGCGGCTCCAGCGCCACGGCCTTGCGGTCGAGCCCGGCCGGGATCGTCCCCGCCGCCTCCAGCGCATCGAGCGCGGCATGGACCGCCACCGTATAGGTTTCAAAAACAGTGCTCACGAACAGGCCCGCCATCTGCAAGGATTGAGGTTTGCCCGGGGCCTTACACCGCTTTCCCCGCGCGCGCCAAGGGACTGGCGTCGTCGCCTTGCCGATAGGCGGCCAGGCGGCGGCACCGTCTCAGATGATCGCACCGGGCGGGAAGTCGATCTTGCCGCCCAGCGCCTCGAAGGTCTTCAGCGCGTAGCGGTCCGTCATGCCCGCGATGAAATCCGCGATGTGGCGGGCGCGCTGCGGTTCGGTTTCCGGAAGGCGCGCGCGCCAATCCGGGGGCAGCAGCGCCGGATCGCCGTGCAGCATGTCGAAAAGTGCGCCCGTGACCGCCGCGGCGGGGTCCCGCATCGCGAGGTTGCGCGCGTGGAAATACATATTCGCATAGAGGAAGCGCTTCAGATCGCGCTCCGCCGCCTGCATCGCTTCGGAAAAGCCCACGACGGGCGCACCGGCACCGCGGACGGCGTCCACGTCCCCCGGCGCGAGCGCAGCCAGCCGCCGGGAGGTCTCCTCGATCAGGTCGTCCGCCATGCGGCCGATCTGGAACCGCACGAGTTCGGCGGCGAGCCTGTCCTCGGGGGCGCCCGGATGCTGCGCCTGCACGGCGTCCAGGCACTCGGCGACGAGCGGCACCGCCGCCGCGACCTCGCCGAGCGAGAACAGCCCCGCGCGCAGCCCGTCGTCGAGATCGTGGTTGTCGTAGGCGATGTCATCGGCAAGCGCGGCGAGCTGCGCCTCGGGCCCGGCGTGCGTGGCGAGGTCGAGATCGTGGACGGCGTTGTAGTCCGCGAGCGCCCAGCCCGGCGATGTCACCGGCCCGTTGTGCTTGGCGAGGCCCTCCAGCGTCTCCCATGAGAGGTTGAGGCCGTCGAAGTCGGCGTAGCGGGCTTCGAGCGTCGTCAGCATCCGGATCGTGTGGCCGTTGTGGTCGAACCCGCCCCACGGCGCCATGCGCTCGGCGAGCACGTCCTCGCCGACATGTCCGAACGGCGGGTGCCCGAGATCGTGCGCGAGGCAGAGCGCTTCGGTCAGGTCCTCGTTCAGCGTCAGCGTGCGCGCGACGGCGCGGCCGATCTGCGCCACCTCCAGGCTGTGCGTCAGGCGCGTGCGGAAATGGTCGCCGTCGGGCGACACGAACACCTGCGTCTTGTGCTTGAGGCGGCGGAAGGCCGTCGAATGGATGATGCGGTCGCGGTCGCGCTGGAAGGCGTCGCGGTGCGCGCTCGGGCTTTCGGGATGAAGCCGCCCCCGCGACGCCGCGGGGTTCGAGGCATAGGGCGCCAGCATCACAGCGGCGCGATTGCGGACCCGGCCGGAGCGCGGTTGATATAGGAGTCGACGCCCGCCGCCTTCAGCCGCCGCGACACCTTCTGCGCGTCGTCGGCGGATCGGAACGGGCCGATCAGCAAGCGGTGCGTACCGCCCGCGTCCTGCACATAGGCGTTGTAGTTGCTGATCGCGCTCGCCTTGCGCTTGAAGCGCGCGAGGTCGCTCGCGACGAGCGCGCGGTCCGGGCTGCTCGACAGTTGCAGCCAGACATGCGCCGCCTTGAGCTGCGCCGCCGAGAGCTTCGGCAGACCGGCGGGCAGCGGTTCCGGCTTCGGTGCCAGCCTCGCGGCAACAGGCTGTTCGGCAGCGGGTTTCTCGGCCGCGGGTTTCGCGGGCACAGGTTCAGGCGCGCGCGGCGGCGGGGTTTCGATCACGGGCGCCTGCGCCACCGTCTCGGGCTCGGGTTCGGGCGGCGGCGGGGCCGTTTGCTGCGGTGCAGGCGCAGGAGCAGGTACCTGCACCGTCGCCGGGGCCTCGCGCGCGGGCCGCCCCACGTCCGGCAGGATGCCGAGGTGGACGGCGGCGGCCTTCGCGGCCGGGGTCGGCAGGCTGGTGATCCGTTCCAGCACGTCCCCCGCCGCCGCCGACGCCTGCGGGCTGAGGTTGGCGGTCGCGATGCGCCGCGCGAGATCGAGCCGCCCGCCGAGCGCATGGACCAGCACCAGCGTCCGCTCGAAGCTCGGCTGGCCCGAGGCTTTCTCGGCCTCGGGCTGCAAAAGCTGCATCGCCGCCTCGTTGTCGCCGCCGATCGCGAGGCTGAGCGCGAGGTGTTCGACGACCGAACGGTCGCCCGGCACACGCTGCATCGCGTCCGCGTAGGCGATCTGCGCATTGCGGCTCTGCCCAAGCAGGTCGAAGGCGAGCCCGCGCTGCATGGCGATCGCTGCGGGCGGACCTCCGGCGGCTTCGGAGAGGGCGAACGACTTCTGCGCCTCCGTGGGCCGGTTCTGCTGCACGAGCGCCGCGCCGACCGCGAGGTGGGCAAGCCCGTCCTTCGGGGTCGCCCGCACCCAGCGCTCCGCGTAGGACAGCGCCTGCGGCATCCTCATGGCGAGCGCCACCTCGGTCGAGGCCCTGAGCGCGGGCACGAAGCCGGGGTCGATCCCCAGCGCGCGTTCGTAGAAGCTCAGCGCCAGCATGAAGTCGCTGGAGGTGCGGGCGTGGTCGCCGATGGTGACGAGCCGCGCCGGGTTGTTCAGCGCCGCGACCGCCGCGTCGTCCTTCTCCTTGCGCGCCTGCGCGAGCGACGGGTCCGCCGTCGCGGCAAGCAGCAGAAAGGCCGCGGCGGCGCGCATCATGTGGCGACGGCCCTTGCATCCGCAAGCGCCGCGATCTCCGCATCCGAATAGCCGAGTTCGCCGAGGATCGCCGCCGTGTCCGCCCCGGCGCGCGGCGCGGGGGTCGGCGTGTCGTTGCGGGTTTCCGAATAGCGGGGCGCGGGCGCGGG
Source organism: Sphingomonadaceae bacterium (assembly GCA_019454625.1). GTDB lineage: Bacteria > Pseudomonadota > Alphaproteobacteria > Sphingomonadales > Sphingomonadaceae > Sphingosinicella. Next base: position 9,649 of record JACFNY010000026.1, on the reverse strand, counting down.
CTGCGTCATGCCGCCGAGCTCGATGAACGTGCCGCGCGCCGCGTTGTGCGGGTGCGACGGCGCCTCGGCGAGCGACAGTACCGGCGCGAAGCACACGTCCGTCCCTTCCATCAGCGCG
>JACFNY010000026.1:0-9521 GCA_019454625.1 Sphingomonadaceae bacterium | reverse complement strand
TCCTTCAGGCGCCCCCAGCGCGACGGGTCCATCTGCGCGTCGAAATCCGGGTCGTGCTCCAGCCCCGCGCGGCGGCGCAGTTCGGCGTAGAACTGCGGCTCGATCGAGCCGATCGAGATATAGCCGCCCCCCATGCACGCGTAGGTGTCGTAGAAATGGGTGCCGGTATCGAGCATGTTGACGCCGCGCTCGTCCTTCCACGCGCCTTCGCCGTAGAAGCCCCAGATCATGCTCATCAGCACGGCCGCGCCGTCGGTCATGGCGGCGTCGATCACTTGTCCCTTGCCGGTCTTCTGCGCCGAGAGCAGCGCCGCGGCCATGCCGAAGGCGAGCATCATGCCGCCGCCGCCGAAGTCGCCGACCATGTTGATCGGCGGCGTCGGCTTCTCGCCTGCGCGGCCGTAGGCGTGGAGCGCACCGGCCAGCGCGATGTAGTTGATGTCGTGCCCGGCGGCGTGGGCGAGCGGTCCGGCCTGCCCCCATCCCGTCATGCGGCCGTAGACGAGGCGCGGGTTGTCGCCGAGCAGCACGTCCGGGCCGAGCCCCAGCCGTTCCATAACGCCCGGCCGCAGCCCTTCGATGAGGCCGTCGGCGGTCTTCGCCAGCTTGCGGAGAATCGCGGTGCCTTCCGGCGATTTCAGGTCGACGACGATCGAGCGGCGCGAGCGGCCGAGCACCGTCTCCGGCGCCCCGCCCGGCCTGTCGATGCGGATCACCTCCGCGCCGTGGTCGGCGAGCATCATGCCCGCGAACGGCCCCGGTCCGAGTCCCGCCATTTCGATGATACGAACGCCCGAAAGCGGTCCCGCCATGCCTCTCCCTTTCTTCCCGTCGATTTGCGACGCACCGTCGATGCGGTCAAGCGGCTCGCGTCCGCAAGGTCACGAAACAGTGAGGGCCGGGTCTGCCGCCCGGCCCTCCTTCCCTGCCTGATCCCGGGATCAGTCGTTGACCTGGCGGCGGAAGAACCGCGGGATTTCCAGCGGGTCCTGGCTCGCGGGCTCCTCGGCGGCCGGTTCCGGCTCCTCGGCCCGCGCCTTGTCGGCGCCGCGGCTGAGATTCATCATGCGCTCGAACAGCGTCGGCCCCGGCCGCGGTTCCTCGCGGGCGGCGCGCGGCGCCACATACGGGCGCTCGACCGGTTCGTTGATCGGCGCGGGCACGGCCTCGGCGACCGGTTCCGGCGCGGCCTCGCGCACCTGCGGCTCCGGCATTCGCAGCGGCATCACGTTGTCCGAAAAGCCCGGCTGCGCGTCCTCGGCGGTCGCCGCCGTCTCGGCGACGGGGGCCGCTTCCTCGGCCATGACCGGCGGTTCGAGCACGATCGGCTTCTCCTCGGCGGGCTGCGATGCTGGCGCGGCCGCCGCGGCCGGGCGGACGACTGGCGCCGCCGGGGCGAAGCTGCCCGCGACCGAGCCGAAGCCGCTGACCGTCGTCGAAGCCCGTGCCGGCTGCTCGGCGGGCTTGACGCTGGCGTCGATGCCGGTCGCGACGACCGACACGCGCATCTTGCCGTCGAGGTTCGCGTTGAACGCCGAGCCGACGATGATGTTGGCGTCCGGGTCGACCATCTCGCGGATGTGGTTCGCGGCCTCGTCCACCTCCATCAGGCGCAGGTCCTCGCCGCCGGTGATGTTGATGATGACGCCCTTGGCGCCGCGCATCGAGACCTCGTCGAGCAGCGGGTTGGCGATCGCCTTCTCCGCCGCCTCGATGGCGCGGTTCTCGCCCTCGGCCTCGCCGGTGCCCATCATCGCCTTGCCCATCTCGCTCATCACGGTGCGGATGTCGGCGAAGTCGAGGTTGATGAGGCCGGGCATGATCATCAGGTCGGTGATGCCGCGCACGCCCTGGTGCAGCACCTGGTCGGCCATCGCGAACGCGTCCTTGAACGTCGTGTTGGCGTTGGCGATCAGGAACAGGTTCTGGTTCGGAATGATGATCAGCGTGTCGACGTGCTTCTGGAGCTCGGCGATGCCTTCCTCCGCCGAGCGCATCCGGCGCGCGCCTTCGAACGCGAACGGCTTGGTGACGACGCCGACCGTGAGGATGCCGCGCTCGCGCGCGGCCTTGGCGACGACGGGCGCCGCGCCGGTGCCGGTGCCACCGCCCATGCCGGCGGTGATGAAGCACATGTGGGAGCCGTCGAGCGCGCCTTCGATCTCGGAGAGCGTTTCCTCGGCGGCGGCGCGGCCGATCTCGGGACGCGACCCGGCGCCGAGACCCTGCGTGATCTTGAGGCCGAGCTGGAGCCGGGTTTCCGCCGTCGCCGCCGAAAGCGCCTGCGCGTCGGTGTTCGCCACCACGAAATCGACGCCTTCGAGGCCCGACGAGATCATGTTCGCGACCGCGTTGCCGCCCGCGCCGCCGACGCCGATTACGGTGATCCGCGGCTTCAGTTCGGTGAGTTCGGGACGTTGCAGCTCAAGACTCATGGTGCTCTCCTTCGGCGCCGGCGCCCCCCACAAGAGCGCATTGGTTAAACTTTACGACAGGATGGATTCCGCGTGAATCCCTCGGACGAAAAAAAATCAACATCTGGTAGGTCGTCACAGGCTGGACCTCAGCACTTCGATCATCCGCCCCCACGGCGAGCGCGACATGCGCATCTGTCCGCCGTCGCGGACGCTGCCCGCCCACAGGTCCTCGCGCTCCTCCGCGCCGTAGAGCGCAAGGCCCGCGAGCGTCGAGAAGGCGCTGCCCGTTTGCGCCTCGGGAAGCCCCGTGAGGCCGCGCGGGCGGCCGACGCGGCAGTGCCGCCCGAGCAGGCCCTGTGCGAAGTCCGCGATGCACTTAAGCTCGGCGCCGCCGCCCGTCAGCACCATCTGACGTCCGCGCGGCCCCTTGAAGCCCATTTCGTTCAGCCGTTCCCCCACGTCGGAGAACAGCATGTCGAGCCGTTCGCGAATCACGCCGACGATCTGCGCGCGCGGCACGCGCGTCGGCTCGATGTCGTCGTCCTCCGAGATGGGGAGGATCTCGATCATGTCGTGGTTGTCGCGCGGGCTCGTCGTCGCCGAGCCGTACAGCGTCTTCAGCCGCTCGGCGTGGATGCGCCGGGTCGAGAAGGTGGAGGCGATGTCGGCGGTGATGTCCTCCGAGCCCATCGGGATCACCGACAGACCGACCAGCATCCCGCGCACGTGCACCGCCACGTTGGTGACGCCCGCGCCGATCTCGACGAGCGCGACGCCGAGGTCGCGCTCCTCAGGCGCGAGGCAGGCGAGGCCCGCCGCGATCGGGGAGGCGACGATCGTCTGCACGCCGAGGTCGGCGGTGCGCACGCACTGGTCGAGGTTGCGAACTGGCGGCGTGTCGGCGGTGATGATGTGGATGTCGACGCCGAGCCGGTCGGCGTGGAGGCCGAGCGGGTTCATCACCCGCGTCGTCTCGTCGAGCGTGTAGAGCGCGGGCTGCGCGTGCAGGATCGTGCGTCCGCCCGCGTCGAGCTGCGCACGGCCTTCGGAGAGCACGTGGTCGATGTCGCCGCGCTCGATGCGCTGGCCGCCGATGTCGACCTCGACCGAAACGATCTCGCTGTCGAGCCCGCCCGCCGAGACGCTGACGACGACATTCTCCACCGTGACGCCCGCGTTGCGCTCGGCCTGCTCCATCGCGGCGCGGATCGCGCTTTCGGTGCGTTCCAGATCGGCGACGAGGCCCTGCCGCAGCCCGTTGCAGGCGCGCTGGCCCGTGCCGATCACGCGCGGCGCGCCTTCGCCGTCGCTGACGGCGATCAGCGCCGCGACCTTCGACGAGCCGATGTCGAGCGCCGCGATGGTGCGTTCACCCCGGCTGCCGGGGCCCCGCCCTACTCTCCTAGCGGCCCCCCTCTCATATTTCCGTCCCGCCTGTAGCTGGTTGGGTGTTTTTCCGTGCGACCGGGGGTTTCTTGTCGTTTTGCGAGATGCGCACGGTCAGCCGGTCGGCGAGGCGCATGTCGAAACGGGTGAACCCCTTGTCGACAAGCCCCGAATCGCGGTCGATCCGCACGAAATTCCCAAGCGCATTGCGCGCTTCGGCGTAATCGTCGGGCAGCGCCAGCGTCTCGCCCGACTTCAGCTTCAGGTCCCAGCGCCGCTCGCCGATCCATACCGCGCCCGCGACATGCTTCGCCGCCGCCGGGTAATCGTGGAGCAGCGCGATCAGGTTCGCCGCCTCGGTGTTCGCGCCCTTGCCCACGACGATCGGCAGCTTCGCATAGCGGGCGATGTCGTCGGTGGGCAGCACCGCGCCTTCCGCATCGACGAGCCGGTGCTCGCCGCGATATTGCCAGATCGCATAGGGTCTGCGCTCGGTGATCTCGATCGCGAGCGTGTCGGGAAGCTGGCGGCCGACGCTCGCGTCCTTCACCCACGGCAGCATCAGCAGCCGCGCGCGCACGTCGTCGAGATCGACGAGCAGCATCGAATCCGAAGCCCCGTCGAGCGCCGCCGTGTAGACCGGCAGGCGGCTCATCGTCTTGAGGCCCGTCACCTCGACGTTGCGCACCTCGAAGCCCGCGTCGGCGACGCCCACGGCGGCGGCCATCCACAGCTTGTCGGGAAGCTGGTAGAGCCAGGCCGCAAACAGCGCGATGCCGGCAGCGCCCAGGGACACCGCCGGCGCCATCAGCCGACCCGATTTCGGACCCTTCGCCCGCGCGCGCGGCGCGGGCGGCTTCACCCTCTGCGGCGGCGGGCGCTTGCCCCGTTTGAGCGTGATGCGTTCGCTCATGCCGCGTCCTTCAGGATGCGCGCGACGAGCGTGTCATAGTCGATGCCGCGATACTTCGCCTGCTCGGGAACGAGGCTGAGCGGCGTCATGCCCGGCTGGGTGTTGACCTCCAGAAGATAGAGACCGGCAAGGCCGCGGCTCTCGTCGTAGCGGAAGTCGGAGCGGCTGACGCCCTTGCAGCCGAGCACGCGGTGCGCCTTCAGCGCCAGCGCCATCGCCTCTGCGGCGACGTCCTCGGAAATGTCCGCCGGGCACTGGTGCACGGTGAGGCCGTCCGTGTACTTGGCGTCGTAGTCGTAGAAGCCGCGCGTCGGGATCAGCTCGGTGACGGCGAGCGGCTCGTCGTCGAGCACGGCGACGGTAAGCTCGCGGCCCGGGATGAACGGCTCGGCGAGCAGCCGCTCGAACTGCGTCCACGGGCCGGGCGCGTCGGCGGCGATGGGTGTACCGTAGTTGCTCTCATCGGTGACGATCGCGACGCCGACCGAAGAGCCCTCGTTCACCGGCTTCAGCACATAGGGGCGCGGCAGCGGGTCACGCTCGTGGACGCTCGCGGATTCGACGATGACGCCTTCGGGCATCCGGATTCCGGCGGGCACGAGGATACGCTTGGTCAGTTCCTTGTCGATCGCGATGACCGACGCCGCCAGACCCGAATGCGTATATTTCACCCCCAACACGTCGAGCATTCCTTGAACCGTGCCGTCTTCCCCGGGCGTTCCATGCAGGGCATTGAACACGACGTCAGGCTTGATTTCGCTCAGCTTTGCGGCAACGTCGCGCCCCATGTCAACAGCGTAAACATCGTGACCCAAACGCTTCAGCGCGTCGGCGATTCCCTTGCCGCTGGTCAGCGAGACCTCGCGCTCGTTCGACCAGCCGCCCATCAGCACCGCCACCTTCATCGTGCGCGCTCCGGCCCGGCGTCGCCGGGCCGGCCAGAGTTCGCACCATCCATAGACTTCACTCCTACGCGCTGGATTTCCCACTCGAGCTCGACACCTTGCGTTTCGCGCACGCGGCGGCGCACGTCCTCGCCGAGCGCTTCGATGTCTCCGCTGGTGGCGCTGCCGGTGTTGATCAGGAAATTGCAGTGCTTTTCGCTGACCTGCGCGCCACCGCGCGTCAGCCCCCGGCACCCCGCCGCGTCGACGAGCCGCCACGCCTTGTCGCCGGGCGGGTTCTTGAAGGTCGAGCCGCCGGTTCGCGTGCGCAGCGGCTGCGAGGCCTCGCGCGCGGCGGCGATGCGGTCCATCTCGGCGCTGATGGCGACGGGGTCGCTCGGGGTGCCGCGAAACGTGGCAGCGATCACCACCGCGCCTTCGGGGAGTGCGCTGTGGCGATAGCTGTAGCCGAGATCGTCGCGGCTCAGGATCTTGCGCTCACCGGAGCGCAGTACCACCTCGCACTCCACGAGGATGTCCGCTGTCTCCCGGCCATAGGCGCCGCCGTTCATGCGCACGAATCCGCCGACCGTGCCGGGAATGGAACGCAGGAATTCCAGCCCGCCGATTCCCGCATCGCGCGCCGTCGAAGACACGAGGATACCGGACGCGCCGCCGCCGCAGCGCAGCGTCACCTCGTCGAGGCGCTCCACCGCCGCAAACGGCTTGCCCAAACGCACGACGACACCGGGCACGCCGCCGTCGCGCACGATGAGGTTGGAGCCGAGCCCGAGCGCCATCACCGGCACGTCCGGCTCAAGCGCCGCAAGGAAGTTCGAAAGGTCGTCCGCGTCCTTCGGTTCGAACAGCCATTCGGCATTGCCGCCGGACTTGAACCACACGAGCGGCGCCAGCGGCGCGTCCGGAGTCAGCCGCCCCGCGGCGGCAGGGATCGTGTGCACGGCCGCGGCCGCCGTCACGCCGCTCCCCGTTCGCGGCGGATCGCGTCCGCAAGGCCCGCCGCCCACTTGGTGATGTCGCCCGCGCCGAGGCAGACGACCATGTCGCCGTCGCGAACCGTCGCCGCCAGCTTCGCTGCAAGGTCGTCGGCACCCTCGACCGTGTAAGCATCACGATGACCTGAGCGCTTCAATCCGGCAAGCAGGTGCGCCGCGTCCACGCCCTCGATCGGCGTCTCGCCCGCCGCGTAGACGGGCGCGACATACACCGTGTCGGCATCGTTGAACGCCGTCTGGAATTCCGCCATCAGGTCACGCAGACGCGTGAAGCGGTGCGGCTGCACGACCGCGATCACCCGCCCCTTCACGCCCTCACGCGCGGCGGCGAGCACCGCCTTGATCTCGACCGGGTGGTGCCCGTAGTCGTCGATGACGGCCGCGCCGTCCACCTCACCGACCTTGGTGAAGCGCCGCTTGACGCCGCCGAACGCTGCGAAGCCCGCCTTGATCTCGGCGTCGCCGATGCGCAGTTCGAGCGCGACCGCCACGGCGGAAAGCGCGTTCTGCACGTTGTGCCGCCCCGGCATCGGCAGCTCGAGGCCCTCGATGCGGCGCTGGTTGCCGTCGCGGTCGGTGATGAGCACGTCGAAGCGGTTGCCGCCCGGCACCGGCGTCACGTTCTCGCCGCGCACGTCGGCCTGCGCCGAGAAGCCGTAGGAGACGACGCGCCGGTCGCGCACGCGCGGCAGGATCGCCTGCACCTCGGGGTGGTCGATGCACAGGATCGCCGCGCCGTAGAACGGTACGTGCTCGACGAAATCGACGAACGCCTGCTTGATCTGGTCGAAGCTGCCGTAGTGGTCGAGGTGCTCGGGGTCGATGTTGGTGACGATCGCGAACGTCGGCGGCAGACGCAGGAAGCTGCCGTCGCTCTCGTCGGCCTCCACCACCATCCAGTCGCTGGTGCCGAGGCGCGCGTTGGAGCCGTAGCTGTTGATGATGCCGCCGTTCACCACCGTGGGGTCGAGCCCGCCCGCGTCGAGCAGCGCCGCGACCATCGAGGTCGTCGTCGTCTTGCCGTGCGTGCCCGCGACCGCGACCGTGGACTTGAGCCGCATCAGCTCCGCGAGCATCTCCGCGCGCCGTACCACCGGAATCCGCTTCTCGAGCGCGAGATCGACCTCGGGGTTGCCGCGCCGGATCGCCGTCGACGTCACTACCACGGCGGAATCGCCGAGGTTCTCCGCCTTGTGGCCGATGTGGACCTCGATGCCCTTCTTCCGCAGGCCCTCCACGACATAGGATTCGGCAATGTCGCTGCCCTGCACCTTGTAGCCGAGATTGTGCATCAGCTCGGCGATGCCGGACATGCCGATGCCGCCGATGCCGACGAAGTGAATCGTTCCGATGTCGCGGGCGATGCCCGTCATGCGCTGGCTCCGGTCTCAGGGGTTTCGAGGGCCAATGGCACACCGGCGAGCCGCAGGGCAAGGTCGGCGAGCGCCCGCGATGCGTTCGGCCGGCCGACGGAGAGGGCGCGCCGCGCCGCGTTGGCGAGCGCGCCGGGTTGCAACGCCATCGCCTCGATCTGCCGGGCGAGTTCCGCCGGCTTGAAGCCGCTTTGCCGCATCATCCGCGCACCGCCCGCCGCGACCACCTCGCGCGTGTTCGCGGCCTGGTGGTCGTCGGTCGCGATCGGCAGCGGCACGAGGATCGCCGGGCGCCCCGCCGCGCAAAGCTCGCTCACCGTCGATGCCCCCGCGCGCGCGATGACGAGATGCGCCCACGCCATCGCGGACGGCATGTCGTCGATGAAGGTCGAAAGGTCGGCGGGAATTTCGAGCCGCCGGTATTCGGCGCGCACCTGCTCGATGTCCTCGGCGCGGCACTGCTGCATCACCTGCAAGCGGTGGCGGAGGCTCGCGTCGAGCTGGCCGAGCGCCGAGGGCACCACCTCGCCGAAGACGCTCGCACCGAGGCTGCCGCCCGTCACCAGCACGTGGAAGATGCCGTCCGTCTCCAGCGCGGGATAAGGCTGTTTCCCGATCTCCGCGATCGCCTCGCGCACCGGGTTGCCGACGAGCGCGACCTTCTCGGCGTGGTCCGGCTTCACCCGCCCTGTATCCGGAAACGAGGTCGCGATCACGTCCGCCTTGCCCGCGACAAGCCGGTTCACGCGGCCGAGCACGGCGTTCTGCTCGTGGACGATCGTCGGCACGCCCGCACTCGTGGCCGCGAGCATCGCGGGGAGCACGGGATAGCCGCCGAAGCCGATGACGACGGCGGGCGAGTCGTCCTCGATCAGCCGCGCCACCGTCCTGCGCCCGGCGCGGATCTTCATCCACGCGCCCGGCCATTTCAGCGGATTCTTGCCCAGCGTCGACGCCTCGATGACGTGGCGCGGCCCCTTGGTGAGGATGCCTTCCAGCCGCGCGCCACGCGCATCGGTGATCAGCGACACCGTGTGGCCGCGCGCGATCAGGTCCTCTGCAAGCGCGTGCGCGGGCATCATGTGCCCGCCGGTGCCGCCCGCCGCGACGTAGAAGTGCCGCGCGCTCATGCGGTGCGGCCCCGCGGCACGTAGGGCGAGGACTTGAGGAAGCGGTTGCGCCGGGTGAGCGCCAGCAGCAGCCCCATGCCCATCGAGAGCGCGAGGAACGACGAGCCGCCGTGGCTGATGAACGGCAGCGTCATGCCCTTGGACGGCAAGAGGTTCAGGTTCACCCCGATGTTGATCATCGCCTGCCCGCCGATCTGCGTGATGAGCCCCGCCGCGCCGAGGAACACGAACGGGTCCTCCTCCTCCAGAAGCTGGAGCAGCACGCGCACGATCATGGCGAGGAACAGCACGGCGATGGCGGCGCAGGCGATCGCGCCGAACTCCTCGCCGATCACGGAGAAGATGTAGTCGGTGTGCGGCTCGGGCAGCGAGAACTTGTTCTGCCCCTCGCCCGGTCCGGCG
>JACFNY010000476.1 GCA_019454625.1 Sphingomonadaceae bacterium | reverse complement strand
CTGTCGAAATGCAAATGTTTCTGCCGTTCGACAGATCGGGCCCGCCGTGCATGATTTTCATTTTGTAAATCCTGCCGACACCGGCAGCTGCGATCAACTTCGACAGGCTAACCGCTCGTCTTCCGCCGCAGGCGCGTGACCGCATGAAGGCCCATCGCGAGCCAGCCGATGCCGATCGCCGCGGCGGCAAGGCTGCCGAATTGCAGGGGCATGAGGATAGCGGGCAGGATCGCGAGCGCTGCGGGGAGGCAGAGCGCCCCGAGCACCCGCCGTCCCGACCGGAAGAACGCGACCGCGGCCGCGCCGCACGTCAGCGCGAGCAGCCCGAACTTGATCCAGACCGGCCAAGGCAGGCACGCAAGCGCGTCTCCGGGGGAGGAGAGGTTCGCGGTGATCTCCAGAAGCAGCACGTTTTCGACCGCGTCGCTTGCCGCCGCGACGAGCCCGAGCGCGCCGACGGCGAGCCAGATGCGCTGATTCCTCTCGGCCGCGATACCCGCGAACACGCTGAACACGAAGAAACCGTAGATCGGCATGAACAGGAAATCGAGCCGGTTGCCGCGGTCCATCGCGGCGATGCGGGCCGGACGTTCAGGGTCGTCGGGGGCGCCGAAGACGTGGTCCAGATGCTCGGGCGTCCGCGCGAACTCGAACAGCAGCACCGGGCTCTGCACGCGCGCGTCCGGGAGCGGCGCGGCGAGCGTTTTCGGGAACACCGCCTGCATGACGGCGAACATCAGGATGACGAGGCCGAACAGCAGCACGGTCGTGCGTCTGTCGGCGAGCCGGTTCACGCGGCCGGCCCTATCCCGGCTTGCCGTCGCGCCGCGCGATGAAGGCGAGGCGTTCGAACAGCATCACGTCCTGCTCGTTCTTGAGGAGGGCGCCGTGGAGCGGCGGGATCAGCTTCTTCGGGTCGCGCGAGCGCAGCACGTCGAGCGGCAGGTCCTCGTGCATCAGGAGCTTCAGCCAGTCGAGCAGCTCGGAGGTCGACGGCTTCTTCTTGAGGCCGGGCACGTCGCGGATGTCGTAGAAGACGGTGAGCGCCTCGCGCACCAGCTCCTTCTGGATGCCGGGGAAATGCACGTCGACGATCGCCTGCATCGTCTCGCGGTCGGGAAACTTGATGTAGTGGAAGAAACAGCGGCGCAGGAACGCGTCCGGCAGCTCCTTCTCGTTGTTGGACGTGATGATGACGATAGGGCGTTCGGCGGCCTTCACGGTCTCGCCGGTCTCGTAGACGTGGAACTCCATGCGGTCGAGTTCCTGAAGCAGGTCGTTCGGGAACTCGATGTCGGCCTTGTCGATCTCGTCGATCAGCAGCACGGGCAGTCGCGGGGAGGTGAAGGCCTCCCACAGCTTGCCCTTGCGGATGTAGTTGCGGATGTCGTGCACGCGCTCGTCGCCGAGCTGGCTGTCGCGCAGGCGGCTGACGGCGTCGTACTCGTAGAGGCCCTGCTGCGCCTTGGTGGTGGACTTGACGTGCCACTCGATCAGCTCGGTGC
>JACFNY010000475.1 GCA_019454625.1 Sphingomonadaceae bacterium | reverse complement strand
CTACGACCTCGCCACGGATACCGAGCGGCTGGAGCCGTTCAGCCAGCGGCTGGCCGGGGTGATCTGCGCTGTGGACAACGATGAGGGCTACTGGGTCAGCCCCTCGAACCACGACATCAAGGGCATCGTCGGGGTCGAGCGCCGTCTGTCGGCCATGATCAACGATCCGACCACGGACGTGAACCTGCTGAACGAGAACGGCATCGTCACCGTCTTCAATTCCTTCGGCTCGGGGCTGCGGGTCTGGGGCAACCGCACGGCCGCGTGGCCCTCGGTCACCCACCCGAAGAACTTCATCCCGATCCGCCGGGTCGCGGACATGCTGCATGAGAGCGTCGAGCTGTCGATGCTCCAGTTCATCGACCGCCCGATCAATCAGGCGCTGATCGATGACATCCGCGAAAGCGTGAACAGCTTCATCCGCACCCTGATCGGCCGGGGCGCGCTGATCGACGGCAAGTGCAGCTATGACAGCGCGAAGAACGAGGCGACCCAGATCGCCGCCGGTCACCTCGTCTTCGACATCGAGTTCATGCCCCCGACCCCGGCCGAGCGGATCACCTTCGAGAGCTTCATCAACATCGAGCTGCTGAACCAGCTCGGCGGCCAGTGAGAGGGGCCTGACCCATGAGCAACAAGATTGCGATCAACCACCTGACCAACGTCAACCTCTACATGGACGGCAAGTCCCTGCTGGGGCGGGCCGAGGAACTGGAGCTGCCCACCGTCAAGCACAAGATGACCGAGCACAAGGCGCTCGGCATGGTCGGCACGGCCGAGTTCTTCTCGGGCGTCGAGAAGATGGAGTGCAAGATCAAGTGGGCCTCGTTCTATTCCGAGGTGCTGCGCGAGGCGGCGAACCCATTCAAGACCGTGCGAAACCTACACCGGGCAGGGCCGCACGGCCGAGGTGCCGGTGATGGTCTCGCTGATCGCCGCCTACAAGGACTTCCCGCTGGGGTCCTTCAAGCAGCATGACCGCGTGGTCCCCGACACGAACCTCTCCGTCTACTACGCCAAGATGGAGATCGACGGTCAGGAGATCTTCGAGTTCGACGTGCTGGAGAACATCTACAAGGTCGCGGGCGCGGACGTTCTCGCCACCTATCGCCTCAACATCGGCGGCTGATCCTCGACCCCGGCCGGGCATTCCGGCCGGGCCTGACACTCTGACCCCCTGACACTCTGACCTGAAGGAAAGACCATGAACGACAAGCCTGACGCCACCACCGCCGTTGCCGCCGCCACCGATACCCGCACGATCACGCTGCCCGCCTCGGGCAAGGTGGTGGTGCTGCGCAAGGGGAAGGGCAAGGACATGCGGATCGCCGCGCGGTTCGTCAATCCGGGGCAGGACCCGATCGGCTATTCCATGGCGCTGGCAGCCCAGCTCGCCACCATCGACGGCAATCCGATGCTGCCGGAGGATCTGGACGAGATGGACATGGAGGATGTGACGGCGATCATGGGCGGCCTGCCGGGGAAGTCCCTACCCCAAGGGATGCC
>JACFNY010000025.1 GCA_019454625.1 Sphingomonadaceae bacterium | reverse complement strand
CTACCCGCGCGGCGGACAGGGTCGCCGACATGATCGGGCTGCCGGCGGAAACGGTGCGCCGCCTCGGCGCGCGCGTCAGCAACCTCGTCTACACGCGCGAACTCGAAAAGGAGAAAGGCGTCTTCGTCAGCGCCTACGACCCGGTGGTGACTAACTTCGATCCCTATCCGTTTTCTGCCGACCGGCAGGGCGACGACGCGATCCTGCAAGGCAGCATCGCGCCGCTCACCTCCGCGATCGTCCATTATGTGACGCAGGACATCGGCTGGAAGCCCGAGAACACCTATATGACGCTGAACATCCCGCTCAATCGCGGCTGGGACAGCGGCGAGGGCTTGCAGGAGTCGGTCAGCGACCTCCGCAAGGCGATGGCGATGGACGGCAACATGAAGCTCCTGATCTCCCACGGCTACACCGATCTGCGCACGCCCTATTTCGCGAGCAAGCTGGCATTCGGGCAAATCCCGCCGATGGGTGCCACGGGCCGGGCGCGCTTCACCGTCTATCCCGGCGGGCATATGTTCTATTCGCGTGCCGACAGCCGCGCCGCCTATATGCGCGACGTGCGCTGGGCCTACAGCCGAGGAAACTGACATGGCGGAAATTTTCGACCGCCGCTTCCTGCTCGGCGGGGCCGCAGCCGCCGGGGCCGTGCTGGTCTCGCGGCCGGCGGTGGCGGCCGAAATCCCGGTGGCCGTGACCGTCCGCAACAGCGCCGAGTTCGCGCTCGTGAACATGGACGGCTACACCTACCGGATTCAGGTTTCGCTGCCGCTCCAGCCCGCGCCGGCGGAAGGGTTTCCGGTGCTCTACGTGCTCGACGGGAATTCCGTGTTCGGCACCGTGACGGACATGGTGCGCGTGCAAAGCCGTTTCCCGCAGGACACCGGCATCCCGCCCGCGATCGTCGTCGGCATCGGCTATCCGATCGACGGCCCGTTCGATCCGGTCCGCCGCGTGTTCGATCTCACCGTGCCGACCGCGGCTTCGGAATTCCCACCCCGGCCGGACGGCAAGCCGCGCGACGAGAACGCCACCGGCGGCGCCGATGCCTTCGCGCGGTTCATCATCGAAACGGTGCAGCCCGAAATCGCGCGGCGCTGGCAGGTCAATGCCAACCGGAAAATCCTCGCCGGACATTCGCTCGGCGGGCTGTTCTGCCTGCACACGATGTTCCACCATTTCGGGCATTTCCGCGGCTACATCGCGCTCAGCCCGTCGGTGTGGTGGAAACGGCGCTACATCCTCGCCGCCGCGCACGATTTCGCAGCTAGGCGGCAGGCGCGGTCATGGACCGAAAGCCTGTTCATCGGGGTCGGCGAGCGCGAGCAGGACGGTAGCGAGCCCGAGGAGACGCGGATGGTCGACAATGCGCGGCTGGTCTCGGAGGCGTTGCGGCCGCTCGCCGCGCGCGGTCTCGCAAGCGGCTTCGCGGTCGCGCCGGACGAGCACCACCGCTCCGCCGTTCCCGCATTGATCAGCCGGGCCTCGCGCTTCGTCTTCGCCGCCATGGCGTGATCTCCCGCTTTCAAAGGACAGCCCCGTGAAAACACAGTCCATCGCCTTGCTGCTTCTCGCCGCCGCACTTCCGGCCAACGTCGCCGCAAAGGCCGAGACCATCGAGGCCGCGTCGGTCGCGCTCGAAGGAACGGAAGTCCGTTCGCTCCGGTCGGCGCAGGGTCTCGATTACCGTATCTTCATCTCCACGCCCACGGAACAGGCCCCGCCGGGCGGCTGGCCCGTGGTCTACGTGCTCGACGGCAACGGCTGGTTCCTGCCGTTCGCACAGCTCGCGCGCATGGTCGGCCGCCGCCCCGATCACAACGGGCGGCTTCCGGCTGTCGTCGTCGGCATAGGCTATCCCGGCGAGCGGCCGTTCCATTCCGAACGCCGGACGTGGGATTTTACGCCGCCCGTCGCGCTCCGCGAGCCGCCGCCCGCGCCCGGCGGCAAGCCGTGGTCACGCACTGGTGGGTCGGAGGATTTCCTCGACTTCCTCAAGACGCGCGTGAAGCCGATGATCGAGGCCGAGTTCAGGATCGACACCGGGCGGCAGGCGCTCTACGGCCACTCGCTCGGCGGCCTGTTCGCGCTGCACGCCGCGTTCACGCGGCCGGACAGCTTCCAGTATTTCGGCGCGATGAGCCCGTCGATCTGGTGGAACAAGAACTACGTGACGGACGAGGAGAAGGCGTTTCCCGCCGTGCTCGCGAAGCACAAGGGGCGGGTCAACCTCTTCATCGGCGTCGGCGCGAGCGAGCTTCCGCACATGGTCGGCGATGCCGACGTGATGGCGAAGCGGATCGCGGCGGCGAAGTATGACGGCCTCGATTTCACCTATGTGGCCTTTCCTGGCGAGGAGCACATCTCGGTCGCGGCACCGGCATTCACCCGTTTCTACGATGCCGTGTTCGCGGCGACGGAAACGGACAAGGCGAGCTATCTGAAGGCCTACGACCTCGGGCAGGATACGAAGGCGCTCGAAGACGCGGATGCCTATTTCAGGCTGACGCCCCAGCGGCAGGCCGCCGTGCGCCGCGCCGGGCGCAGCCTCGCCAACGCCGATCCCGCGGCGTTCGACCGGCGGCTGCGCGGCTGGATCGCGGCGCTTCCGGCGCACGAGCGTGGCGCCGTGCAGAAGCAGCACGATCTCTGGGACCGCAGGACCGGCACGGTGCCGGTTCCCTATTGAGCGATGGCGTCTTTCCCTGAACCCGGGCGGCTGCCGACGCTCGCCGATGTCGAGCAGGCCGCGCGCGCCATCGCGGGCGCGGTCGCGGACACGCCGTTCATGCTCAGCGAGACGCTGTCGGCAAGCGCGGGCTGCAACCTCTACCTGAAGTTCGAGAACCTCCAGTTCACCGCCTCGTTCAAGGAGCGCGGGGCGCTCAACAAGCTGCTGTCGCTGTCGGCGGCGGAGCGGGCGGCGGGCGTCTGCGCGATGTCGGCGGGTAACCACGCGCAGGGCGTCGCTTACCACGCGCACCGGCTCGGCATCGCGGCGACGATTGTGATGCCCGAAGGCACGCCGCTCACCAAGATCTCGCGCACGCGTGATCACGGCGCGAACGTCATCGTGCACGGCGGCAATCTCGGCGCAGCGCTTGCGCTCGCCAATGAACTTGCGGCGCGCGACGGGATGACGTTCGTCCACCCCTATGCCGATCCGGCGGTGATCGCGGGGCAGGGGACGCTGGCGCTCGAGATGCTGGGCGCGGTGCCGTCGCTCGACGTCATCGTCGTGCCCGTGGGCGGCGGCGGGCTCATCTCCGGCATCGCCATCGCGGCGAAGGCGATCAAGCCGTCGATCCGCATCATCGGTGTGCAGTCGGAGGTGTATCCGTCGATGGCCTGCGCGATGGCGGGAACAGAGCCGCCCGCTGCGGACCGGCTCACGATTGCCGAGGGGATCGCCGTCAAGGAGGCGCACCCGTACACGCGGGAGATCGTCTCGCGTTTCGTCGACGAGGTGCTCGTCGTCGAGGAGGCCGCGATCGAGCGCGCCGTCGCCGACCTGCTCGCCATCGAGAAAACCGTGGCCGAAGGCGCAGGCGCCGCCGCGCTCGCGGGCGTGATGAGCAACCGGGAACGGTTTCGCGGCCTCAACGTGGCTGTGCCGCTCAGCGGCGGCAACATTGATCTCAGGGTTCTCGCCTCGGTCGCGATGCGCGCGCTGGTCCGCGGCGGGCAGCTCATGCGCTTCGCCATCGCCGTGAACGACCAGCCCGGAACGCTCGCCCGCCTCGCGACGCTGCTCGGCCAGCTCGGCGCCAACATCATCGAGATCACGCACGACCGGCTGGCGCTGTCGTCGAGCCCCAAGGGAGCGGTGATCGACGTGGTCGTCGAGGTTCAGGACCATGCCCACCGGGCGGTCATCGTGGACCGGCTGCGGGAGGAGGGCTTCACGCCGACGCTTTGGCAGGACGCCGTCTGACGGGCGGGCGCTTTTCGGGACGCGCCGGGGTGCGTAGAGAGAACGGCCCCCCGATCCCCGCACGGAGACCGCCATGCTCCAGCTCTACGGCCACCCCTTTTCCTCCTACACGTGGAAGGCGCAGATCGCACTCCTTGAAAAGGACATACCCTACGCGTTTCGCGTCCACGATGCGGAGCACGCGGACAATGTCGACGCGCTGCGCGGCCACTGGCCGCCCGGCAAGTTCCCCGTGCTCGTCGACGGCGACCGCCCGGTGATCGAATCCTCGATCATCATCGAATATCTGGACCTGCATTGTCCCGGATCGCGCCGCCTCGTGCCGGAGGCGCCGGAGGCGGCGCTCGCGGCGCGGTTTCTCGATCGGGTCTTCGACAACCACGTGATGGGGCCGATGCAGGCCGTCGTTGGCGAATATCTCATCGACGCGCAGGCGCCGGACAGGTCGCGGATCGACCGCGCCTGTGCGGCGCTCGACACGATCTACGCGTGGCTCGACGAAAAGCTGGGCGACGGCGGCTGGGCCTGCGGCGCCGACTTCACCATCGCCGACTGCGCGGCTGCGCCCGCGCTGTTCTACGCGGACTGGGTGCGCCCGATCGGCCCCGCGCACGCGCGGCTCAATGCCTATCGCGCCCGGCTGCTCGCGCGCCCGTCCGTCGCCCGCTGCGTGGATGACGCGCGCCCGTACCGCCCCTTCTTCCCGCCCGGCGCGCCGGATCGGGATTGATTCCTGCGCGCGGTCCTCCGAAGGGCAGGAACGCGCCGCTACCGCCGGCTCGCCGCCGCGCGCAGGCTGGCCGTCACCGACCGGCTCGGCACCGAAATGTGCGTTTCGTCGTCCAGCAGCATGTATTCGACGCGCAGGCCGTAGGCCGACAGCGCCTCCATACGCTTCGCGAGCGCACCAGCGTCGGCGGCCATGGTGCCGTCCTCCAGCGCGCCCGCCATCAACAGCAGGCGGCTCGTGCGGCCGAGAGCGGGGTCCTTTTCCACGCGCGCCCTGAAGGCCTGCTCTTCGGCGAGGATGGACTGGTCGTCCCACCAGATCGAGGGGCTGGTCGCGATGATGGTGCGGAAGGCGCCGGGGCGCGAATAGAGGACGTGGAGCGCGAACAGGCCGCCCAGCGAATGGCCGTAGAGCGACTGGCGGTGAGGGTCCACGGAATAGCGCTTGCCGATCGCCGGGCGTAGCTCGTCGAGCAGGAATTTCAGGAACCGGTCGCGGCCGCCGCTCTTGTGCCCGGCGTAGGCCCGTTTCAGCGCGGGCGTTTCAATGGGTGCGGTGAAATCGAACATGCGCCGCGAATCGTAGATCTGGTCACCCGGATGGCCGACGCCGACCACGATCATTTTGTCGATACCGCCGGTGCCGAAGCCGTGGATGCGGCGGGCCTCGGCGAAGCCGGCGAACATCGCGTTTCCGTCGAGCACGTAGAGGACCGGATAGCCGCCTTCGGGCGCAGGCGCGGCAGGGCGGGAAACGGAGATGCGGAACACCTGACCGTCGCCGGAGGTCATGTCCCACGTCTCGGCCTCGGGCATGATGTAGGGGATCGCGGCCGGTTCGGATGCGGTTGCTACCCCGGCCGGGACCGCGAGCAAGGCGATGGCGCTGAAGGCGACGGCCAGTGGTCTCGAACGCATCATGTCATGCCTCTCCTGCTGATGGCCTGCGGCCTGCCCACGGCTGCGCCTCTTCGAGCGCTGCGCCGAGCGCGAGCAGCAGATCGTCGCCGCCTTTCGGGGTCCAGAACATCGTGCCCGCCGGGAGTCCGTCCGACGCCGTGAACAGCGGCAGCGACAGTCCGGGATAGCCGGCCATGTTCTGAAGCTGCGTGTAGTTCACGTGGCGGAAGTGATCGCGCCAGAGCGCGTCGAACGCCCGGTCCGGCGCGAGCAGGCCGAGCGGCGGCGGCGTGCTGCTGGCGACGGGGCCGAGCACCACGTCGTAGTCCTGCCAGAACGATTCGAGTTTCCGGTCGATTCCGGCGACGGCGGCGAGCGCGGCGGCGAGGTCGTCGGGCGTCACGCGGCCGCGCCGTTCGGCAAGGCCGAGCGTCCACGGTTCGAGAAGCCTGTCCGCTTCCGCGCCCAGCCGGGCGCGGCAAAGGTCGACGACTTCGCCGCCGCCGTAGCTCCACAGGACGTCGAAGGCGCGGCCGAGCGCGGCGAGATCGAGCGGCGGTTCGCGCGGTTCGATGCGGTGTCCCAGCGTCTCGCACAGCGCTGCGGCCTTGGCGATCACCCCGGCGACGGCCGGGTCGGGCGGCAGCCCGTCGAGGCCGCCCAGGCTCATCGCGATCCTGAGCGGGCGGGCGATCTTCATCTCGCCGGGCGGCTGCGCGCGCAGGAACTGCGCGGCCCAGATCGTGTCGCGCATCGAGCGGCCGTAGAGGCCGTCGGAGGTCAGCAGATCGTCGATCAGGCTCGCGGCGCGGGCGCGGAGGTTCCAGCCCCGGCTCGGCTTGAAGCCGATGATGCCGCAGTGCGAGGCGGGAATCCGGATCGAGCCGCCGCCGTCGCTTCCCGTCGCCAGCGGCACCATCCCCGCGGCGACAGCAACGGCCGCGCCGCTGCTGGAGCCGCCGCTGCTGCGCGTCAAATCCCACGGATTGCGCGTGGGGCCGTAGAGCAGCGCCTCGCCGGTGCCGATCAGTCCGAACTCGGGCATCGTCGACATGCCGCAGGGGATGAGGCCCGCGGCGTCGAGGTGTGCGACGAAAGGATAGCGTGTCTTGCCCACCGTCCCCGCGCGCGTCCGCGAGCCGGACAGCATCGGGAAACCCGGATATTCGAGCGAGGCCTTGAGCAGACAGGGAACCGCCGCCATCGGTGCTTGCCTGTCGACCGTGCCGACGGCTTCGAGCGCATGGCCGAAGGCGCGGTGGCAGACCGCGTTCAGCGCCGGGTCAATCGTCTCGATCCGTGCGATCGCGGCCTCCACGAGCGCGGTGGGCGGAACCTCGCCGTGCCGGACGAGCGCGGCCTGCGCGTGTGCGTCGAGGTCCGCGATCTCCTTCAACGTCGCCGCCACCGCAGCAGCAATGCATAGCTGCCCGCGGCAAGAAGTGTGGCGTCGAGCGCCGGGACGGTTGTGAGCGTCAGGCCCAGTCGCGTCGCGGGCAGGGTGACGGCGAGCGACCCCAGCCAGACGCCGATCGCCGCCCAGCGGATCGCGGGAGGTGCGGCCTCCGCGCTGTTTTCCCGAAAGCGCGTGAAGCCGTCGATCACGTAGATGGCCGCGATCGGCGGAATGATGAGGCCGAGCGTCACCAGAAACGGAATGAAGGAATTGATGATGCCGAGCAGCGCGAAGATGCAGCCGATCGCGCCGCCTGCGACGATGATGACCCACTGGCGCACACGGGGAAACGTCGCCGCCATCGAGAGTCCGGCGGAATAGAGGTTGAGCGCGTTGATCGTCCAGACCGAGAGCAGCAGCATGGCGAGCGCCGGGATGCCGAAGCCCATGCTCACGACGATCTGCATGATGTCCGTCTCGCCCGTCGCGAGCGCGATGAGCGCCGAGATCAGCATCAGCACCGGCGCGGCGATGGGGAAGGAGAGGAGCATACCGCTGATCGCGCCGTGCTCGGTGCGGATGAAGCGCGACAGGTCCGGCATCGCGGCGACGGTGAGCATGTTGCCGCCGACGAGCGCGGAAAGCGCGATGCCGAAGCTCATCGGCGTCGGCGGGTTCTCGGCCGGGGCGAGATCGACCGGATGCGCGCCGACCGCGGTGACGCAGACGGCGACGAGGATGATGCCGGCGAGCGGCACGGCGACCATCGCCAGCCGATCGAGCGTGCGAAAGCCATAGATCGTCGAAAGCGTGATGAGCACGCTGCCGAGGATGACGAACGTGCCGAAATCACCGGGTATGCCGTAGCCTTCCTTCGCCGCCGCCACCATCGCATCGCCGAAGAACGACACGTTGACCCCGAACCAGCAGAAATGGATGATCGCGATCACGATGTTGACGAGCGCTGCGCCCCTGATGCCGAACGAGCGCTGGACGAGCATATAGGTCGTCAGCCGGGTGCGGACGCTGATGATCGCGGTGAGGCAGGCGCCGCCGCAGAGGATGAGGCCGGACAGAAGCGCCGCGAGAACGGCCCGATCGAGACCGAGGGCAAGACCTGTCTGCGCGGCGTTCAGGAACCCCGGCAGCGAGAAGGTGAAGCTCGTGATGATGAGCGCGACGCGCCATCCGGGGACGGTGAGATTCTCCGGCAGCGGCCCACTGGCGTGGGCGTCGCCGTGTCCGCCGCTCACCTGGTCTCCGCCACGTCGAGGTTTTCGAGGGGGATGAAATCGGTGCCGAGCTTGAAGGCGCGCGGGCCGACGAAACGCAGCGCCGTCTCCTCGCGCAGCATGGCCGGCGCCGCCGCGGCGATGACCTTGACGCGCTGGCCGTACTTCAGGCGTTCGGTGGTGATCGTGTCGGCGGTTTCACGGTCCATGATGGTGATGAGATCGGGCACCATCGCGCGGATCCTGCCATCCTGCCGGGCGATCAGGTTCTCGTTCTGAAACTCGATCTCCATGCGCCCTTGCCCTCCGAAGCCGTCGATTATGACGTTTCCGACCGAAAAGCCACCGCGCGTCTCGCGCTCGAGGTCCACGATCTTGCCGTCGAACAGCGTTCTGCAGTGCGGATAGAGGCCGGTCGCGCAAAGGGCCTCGGCAAGGGCCGCGAACGGGTCCCGGCGCGCGGCACGGGCCTCGCGTATGGCGGCGCCCGTGGCGATCGCCGCGCTGATGCTGCCCGTGATCGCGTGCGCGCGCGCCTGCGCGCCGGTGAGCGGATATTCGACCATGTGCGCGATACCGCCGAGCGCCACGGAAAGGCTGCGCGCGATGCGCTCGTGCGCGAGATTGTCGTCGGTTTCGATGACGGTGAGCGCGCCGCAGGAGGCGGTGATCACCGACGGGCAGGCGCTGAGGCCGCGGATGTTGAAGATCGCCATTTGCGATTCCGGGAAGGCCCGGCCCATGCCGTCGCAGTCGACGACGGGGATGCCCATGTCGGCCGCGGCGATCAGCGGGGCAAGGCCGTTGCCGCCGCCGATCTCGATCGGCAGCACGGCGTCGATGCGGCGGCCCATGATCGCCTCCAGCCGCCGCAATCCGGCCACCGCCTCGCTGCCGTTCGGAAGCTTTTCGACCGACACGGTCGGTGCGCCGATCCAGCCGCAGGGAACGATGAGCGCATCGTCGGCGAGCGAGGAGAGCGGGATCAGCGTGACGGGACCGCGCCGTTCGATCGCGGCCTCGGCGAGGAGCAGGCTGTAGTAAGGGTCTCCGCCGCCGCCCGAGCCGAGAAAGGCGGCACCCCGCGCCAGATCGGCCAGCATCGCGCGCTCAATGCGCATGGCTGGCCTCCGCGATTGCGCTCCCGGCAGCGGGCGAGGGTGTTTCAGCGAGGTCGCCGACCGCTTTCATCCGCACCTGCGCCGACCGGCCCGGCAAATAGCTCAGGAAGACCTCCTCCATGTCGACGATCTGGATGCTGTCCCTCACGCCGCCATTGGCGGCGACCCGGGCGGTGACGGCTTCACGCATACGTTCGATGGCCGCGTGGCGTGGCACGGTATCGTAGTCCACGATCTGTTCGATCTGCGCCCCGATCTGGGCAATGGCGGCGCCGACTGCGTTGGCGACCGAGGCATGGGGCGGCCGCAGCACCTGCGTTGCGCCCGGCAGGTCGTCGTCGATGAGGAAATGTCCGCCGCCGACGGCAATGATGGGGGCATCCCCCTGCGCCGTCTTCATGCGATCAATGCTGTCGGCGAACATCGCCTGCATACGCGACCAGATCGCGGTTTGCACGGCGGCGCTGAGCAGCGGGATGCGCGAGGCGTCTCCGAAATGCGTGCGGCCGGCGGCGACGGCGACATCGCTTGCCGTCAGTGTCTCGCCGCCGAACAGGAACGCGTCCTGCACGATCCGGTAGCCGACCGAATCCGGGCCGACGCGCAGATCGGACGCGGCAAGCGCATTCGCCGTGTAGAGCCCCGGATCGAGATGGATGCGCGTGCCGCCGCCGAGGCCGATCGCAAGGATGTCGGGCATCCGGAAATTGGTGCGGACACCGCCGATATCGACCGAAATCGAGGATTCGCGCGGAAAACCCTTTGAAAGCACGCCGACGTCGCAGGTGGTTCCGCCCACGTCCATGACGATGGCGTCGTTGATGCCGGTGAGGAAGGCGGCACCCCGCATACTGTTCGTCGGGCCGGAACCGATCGTCATCACGGGATAGCGCGCGGCATCCTCCGCCGAGATCAGGGTGCCGTCGTTCTGGGAAATGAAGAGGGGCGCCCTGAGCTTCAGGTCGCCGAGGGCGCGTTCGAGCGAGGCGACGACGTGCCGGGCAAGGCTGGTGAGCGCCGCGTTCAGGATCACGCCGTTCTCGCGCTCGATCAGCCCCAGCCGCCCGATCGTGTGCGACAGGCTGATGCTCGCCGCCGGATGCTCGCGGCGGATCACCTGCGCGGCGCGCTCTTCCATCGCCGAGTTGATCGGCGCGAACGCACTGCTGACGGCGATGCTCTCGATGCCGCGTTCCCGGCAGTGCCGCGCGGCGGTGCGGACGCGGGCCTCGTCGAAGGCGGAGATCTCGCGGCCGTCGAACTCGTAGCCGCCGGGCAGCAGGAAAATCTCCCCGCAGATTCGTTTCGCAAGGGCTTCGGGCCAGCCCGTGAACGGCGGCAGCGCTTCGCCGGATGGGCTTGCCAGCCGCATGACCGCGACGCGGTCGAGCCGGTTCGCCTCGACGAGCGCGTTGGTGAAATGCGTCGTGCCGATCATCACGGCGGTGATCGTGCCGGGCGCGACGTCCCGGTCCGCAAGCACGGCGCGGACGGCGGCCGAAACGCCGCTGCTGACGTCCGGCGTCGTCGGCTGCTTGTTCGATGCGACGATCCGCAGGCCGTCGATCAGGACGGCGTCGGTGTTCGTTCCGCCGACATCGACACCAATACGCACCCGATCCTCCTTGAAGCGTCGCCCGCAAACTTTCGGGGATTTGAAGGGGGTGCCCCCCCGGACGCAACGCGAATTACGGGTGCGAGCGGGCGCGAACGGGTAATGCGCCTGTCCGATACGGGTAAGGCCTTGCCCGCGGCGGTATCCCGTGGCCCCCGGCAGGTTGCCATGCCCGCCCGCGATCCGTAACCTCTGCCTTGAATCGCGTGCGCGAGGTGGGAGGCCCTATGCTTGACGTGATTGCCGCCAAGTTCGATCCGCCGATATGGATGGGCGAGCAGCTCCACCGCGGCCTTCTGCTGCGTCAGCTGGACTGCGCTTTGTCTCATCGTCTCACGCTCGTCCACGCGCCCGCCGGATACGGGAAGACCAGCCTGCTCGCCCAGTGGCGCGACAGTCTCGCCCCGGCTGCCGCACAGGTGGCCTGGCTGACGCTGGAACGCGACGACCGCGACCTGAAGCGGCTGGTAAGCTACCTCCTGATCGCCATCCACAACGAGGCCCGGGACGGAGGCCGGAAAACCTCCTCATCGGACCTGCCGCCGCGCGCCGCGCTCTCCGCCATCATCAACGGGCTCGCGGGCCGTTCGAAGCCCTTCGTCCTGATCCTCGACGACCTTCACCACGCCGACAGCGAACCCGTGGTGACGTTCCTGCAATGGCTGATCCGGCTTGCGCCCGCCAACTGCCACTTCGTTTTCGCCTCGCGCGATTATCCGAGGCTCGGCCAGTCCGTGCTCGCGGCGGAGGGTCAAGTTCTCGAAATTACCGCGCATCAACTGAAATTCTCCCTCGAGGAGGCGGAAAGTTTGCTGGCCCGCACGGACGAACGGCTGGCGGCCTCCGACATCGAGACCATTCTCGACCGCACGGAAGGCTGGCCGATCGCGGTGCAGCTGGCCTCGCTGTCGCTGAAGCGCGGCGGCGACGACGCGGGGCGGGTGATCGACGCCTATTGCGGCTCCAGCACCGATCTTGCCCGCTATCTTTCCGAACAGGTGCTGATGACGCTGCCGCAGGAGACGCGGGACATCGTCATCCGCACCGCGCTGCTCGACCGGCTGACCGGCGGGATGGTCGACCTGCTGTGCGACCGGCAGGACGGCTGGCTGGTGCTCGAACGGCTGGAGCAGCAGGGCGTCTTCTTGGCGCCGGTGACGTGGGAACGGCGCGAATACCGCTATCACCAGCTGTTCGCCGAATATCTGCGCGACCGCTTCGAGCGGTCCGATCGCGCCGGCTATTCCGCCCTCCAGCGGCGGATTGCGCAGTGGTTCGCCGAGCGCGGCATGGTGGCCGACGCCGTGAACCACGCGATGCTGGCCTCGGACGACGCGCTGCTGGCCGGAATCATCGAGGACGCAGGCGGATGGCGGCTGATACCGCAAGGCCTGCAGGGCGTGGTCGAGCGCGGCCTTTCGAAGCTGCCGCACGCGCTCATCCGCTCGCGCCCCGGCCTCGCGCTGGCGCAGGTGTATCTCCAGATCAAGCGGGGCGATCTGGGCGCGGCGCGCGCCGAGTACGACCGCCTCGCCGGCGAGGCCGAACGGGCGGAGCTTTCCGCCGGCATCCGCATCGAGATGCAGGTCGTGGGCGAGACGCTCGCCGACTACGAAAACCAGCCGATGACGTTCGAGGACCTGCTCGCGCGCGAGGCGCTGCTCCGCAAGCTTCCGGCAAACGATCACCTCGTGCTCGCCAACATCAGCGAAACGCTCGGCGCCAAGTATTTCGAGGGCGGATGGCTCGAGCGCGCGCTGCAACCGACGCTTGCCGCGCGCGAGCACTACCAGGCCTGCGGTTCGCTCTACAGCGATCTCTTCACCCGTTTCCTCGAAGCGCGGATCAAGCGCGCGCAGGGGAGATCGAAGGAGGCCGCGGCGATCCTCGAGGCTGCATGGCAGGCCATCGTGGAGAATTTCGGCGAGCGTTCCGACCTCGCCGCCAACTGCGCGGCGTTTCAGGCGGAACTCCTCTACGAGCAGGATCGCGTCGCCGAGGCGCGCGAGCTTCTCTCGTGGGCGCTTCCGCACATGGAGCAGTCGGACGGTTGGGTCGATGTCTACGCGGTCGCCTATTTCACGGAAGCCGGAGCGTTGGCGGGCGAAGGCGCGTTCGACGAGGCGTGCGACGTCGTTGCGAGGGCGCGGCGGGTGGCCGGGCGTCGGCGCCTCGTCCAGCTGGAGCAACTCGCGGACATCGGCGAGGTCGATCTCAGGATGACCGAAGGGGTTTCGCCTGCGGTCGTGCGCGCCGCCGCCGACGCGATCGGTCTCGACCGGTACGCCGACATGATGGCGGAGGATTCGCCGCAGTACCGCCCAGTCGCCGTGGCGGCGTCGCTGTGCCGGGTCCGGCTCGGCCTGTTCACCGGCGCTTACGAAGCCGCGCTGGAGGAACTCGCGCGCCTGCGCGCATGGGCGGACCAGCGCGGCGCGGGGCGGCTTCTGGTCGACGTCAACATACTGGCGGCGGCGGGAATGCGCGGTCTCGGCGCGATCGAGGATGCGCGGAACTGCTTCGACGA
>JACFNY010000474.1 GCA_019454625.1 Sphingomonadaceae bacterium | reverse complement strand
GCAGATGCGAAGCTCGCCGCCGTTTTCCGTGCGGGTGACGTGGATGTCGATCACCAGCCTGTCCCGGCCCCCGGCGGCCGTGAGGCGGGCGGCGAAGGCGATGACCTCGGTGATGAGGAAGGCGAGCGGCACCGCGGCGTCCTGGCTGATGTGCAGGCGCTCGAGGTGCGTGTTGATGCGCGGCTCGACGAGCTTGGCGGTCGGGATGATCTGCTGGAGGCTAGCGCAGAGATCGTGGGTCAGCGCCGTGAAATCGACCCCGTGCGCGTCGCTTTCCTCGTAGAGCCAGCGATGCACGATCGAAAGCGCGCCGACGCGCATCTGTATGCTCGCGTAGGCGCGCGCGACATCGGCGCCGTCCGCCTCGCGGGCCTGGATGCTGATCAGGCTGGCGATGATCTGAAGGTTGTTCTTGACGCGGTGGTGGACCTCGCGCGTCAGGCGGCGCTGCTCGGTGAGCGCGGCGTCCACCTCCTGCCGCGCCTCGGCCATGTCCTTCGCCATCGCGTCGAACGTCTCGGCGAAAGCCTGCATCTCGTCGGTCTGCCCGGCGCGCCCGGACAGGCGCACGCGGTCGTCTCCGGCGCCGTAGGCGCGCACGCCGGTCGCCATGTGCTGGAGCGGGTGCACGACGAACCGCCGCACGACCATCCAGCCGATGAGCAGCGCGGCGATCCACATCAGCGACGGGGCCGCGATCGCGAGGATGTCGGCGAGCGCAAGACGCGCGGCGGGGACGACGGTGGTGAGCGCGAACGGTGCGATCGACAGCGGCCCTGCCGCGACCACCTGGTCACGGCCGGTGGTTTCGGAAACGCGCCGCACGGTGAGCAGGCCGCCCGGCGCCGCGATGCCGCGCGGCGGGTTGCCGATGATCGGCTTGTCGCCGAGCCAGACCGTGGCGGACCCTTCCGTCGCTGCGATTTCGCCGAGACGCTCCTTGAGGCGCGAAACGGACGCGGTTGCAACGACGAGGCTGGGCTCTCCCGCGTCCGGCTTCTCGCGGACGGCGAAGAAGACGTGGTCCCCGCCCGGCCAGATCAGGTTTTCGCGTTCGCCTTCCGCCGCCAGCCGCGTGAGTTCCGCGGTGGAGGGCTTGGCATTGCCCCGGCTTTCGCAGATCGGGCGGCCGAGCGCGTCGGCCCAGATGATCGCGTCGAACGTCTCGGCGTCGTCGAGCGCATTTGCCGCCTCCGTGTTGCAGGTCCGCCCGTCGTGAAGGCCGCTCTCGTTGCGAAGCAGCGCGCGCAGGACCAGGAAATCGACGCTGAGCAGGTCGTCGACGACGCGCGCCGTCGCGCGGAACTGGTTCTCGGCGCGCACCAGCTCGGCCTCGCGCGTGCTGCGGATGCCGTCGGCGGCGAGCACGGCGGCGAGAATGCCGATCGGCAGCAGGGCCAGCGTCAGTGCGACCGCGAGCTGAAACGATAGTGAACGTCTCGGCCCCGAACCTCGGGTTTCTGGTTTTTCCGGCATCGTCCCAAACGAACTTAAGTACGGGGCGAAACAAAA
>JACFNY010000024.1:11050-13464 GCA_019454625.1 Sphingomonadaceae bacterium | reverse complement strand
GGGCGCGCGGGCGCACGCTTCACGACCTCCGCCGCCCGCAGCAGACGTTCAGGACCGGCACGGGCAAGAAGCGCAGCGGCCGCCGCCTGCTCATGGTCGGCACGGACTGCGCGGTGGGCAAGAAATACTCGGCGCTCGCCATCGACCGCGAGCTTCGGCGACGCGGCGTGCCCTCGACCTTCTGTCCCACGGGGCAGACCGGCATCATGATCACCGGACGCGGCATCGCCATCGATTCGGTCGTCGCGGACTTCATCGCGGGCGCGGCGGAGTGGCTGTCCCCCGACGCGGCGCCAGATCACTGGCACGTGATCGAGGGACAGGGCGCACTGCTGCACCCGGCCTACGCGGGCGTCACGCTCGGCCTCGTCCACGGCAGCCAGCCCGACGCGCTCGTCATCTGCCACGAGGCGGGACGGCGCGAGCTGCAAGGCTATGAGGGCGACTACCCCTGCCCCTCGCTCACCGACGCGCTCGCCGTGCACGTCGCCGCGGCAAGGCTCACCTCGCTCCTCGGCGAAGACGAAGCGCGCGCCGCGATCCGCGCCGCCGAGGCGGAACTCGGCCTTCCGGCGTGCGATCCGATCCGCTTCGGGCCGTCGCCGATCGTCGACCACCTGCTGGACGTGTTCGCGTGACGCAGCACTTGGACGCGGATTCGGGCGCGGACCCGACGCTCCGCCCGCACCTCACGCTGACACACCTCGTCATGGCGGGCGTCGGCGCGACGATCGGCTCGGGCATCTTCGTCATCACCGGCATCGCCGCCGCGCAGTTCGCGGGGCCGGCGATCACGGTATCGTTCATCATCGCTGCGGTCGTCTGCCTGTGCACGGCGCTCTGCTACGGCGAGCTTGCCGGGCTGCTGCCGAAGTCGGGCGGCGCCTACAGCTATGCGCTTGCGAGCTCGGGGCCGACGGTCGGCTGGATCGTCGGCTGGTGCCTCGTGCTCGAATATCTCGTCGCCTGCTCGACCGTGGCGGTCGGCTGGTCGAGCTATTTCACCGACCTGATGGCGAGCATCGGCATCCGGATTCCCGCGCACCTCGCGGACGCGCCGCTCAGCTTCACGCCGTCGGGCGAAATGCTGACGACAGGCGCGCTGTTCAACGTGCCCGCCGCGCTCGTCGTCGGGCTCGTCACCGTGCTCCTCGTGCTCGGCATCAAGGAGACCAACCGCGCCAACATCGCCATGGTGGTGATCAAGGTCGGCATCATCCTGCTCGTCGTCGCCTGCGGCGTCTTCTACGTGCAGGCCGATCACCTGACGCCGTACATCCCCGAAAACCAGGGCAGCTACGGCGAGTTCGGATGGAGCGGCGTGTTCCGGGGCTCCGCCGTCATCTTCTACGCGTTCATCGGCTTCGACGGCGTCTCCACCTCGGCGCAGGAAAGCCGCAATCCGCAGCGCGACATCGGCCTCGGCATCGTCGGCGCGCTCGCGGTCTGCACCGTGCTCTACGTCGCGATGGCGACGGTGATGACCGGCATGGCCGACTACCGCACGCTCAACGTCGCCAACCCGGTGACGGTCGCACTCGGCGGCACGGGCGGCGCGCTCGACTGGCTCATTCCGCTCGTCAACGTCGGCGTCGTCGTCGGGCTCGCCTCGGCGATCCTGATGGGCCTCTACGGGCAGACGCGCATTCTCTACGTGATGGCGCAGGACCGCATGGTGCCGCCGCGCTTCGCGCGGATCCACCCGCGCTTCCGCACGCCGGTGTGGGGCACGATCATCGTCGGCGCCGCCTGCGCGCTCGCGGCGGGGCTGTTCCCGATCGACGTGCTCGGCGAGCTCGTCTCGATCGGCTCGCTGCTCGCCTTCGCCATCGTCTGCTGGAGCGTGCTCGTACTGCGCCGCCGGATGCCGGACGCGCACCGCGCGTTCCGCGTGCCGTGGTCGCCGTTCGTGCCCGTGCTCGGCATGGCGAGCAGCACCTACCTGATGCTCAGCCTCCCCGGCGACACGTGGCTGCGCCTCGGCATCTGGATGGCCGCAGGCATGGCGATCTATTTCCTCGATGCGCGTCCGCGCAGGGCCCGCGCCGCCGCCTGAGGCGCCTATTCCCGAGACCGGCCGATCGTCGCCTCGAGCGCGCCGGGCAGCGTCGCGCGCCATTGCACGATGTCGTGCCCGCCGGTGTATTCGCGGTACGCGACGTCATAGCCCTTCGCGCGAAGCACGTGGTGCATCATGCGGTTGGGGATCAGCATCAGCGATCCCTCCCAGCGGCCGACGTTCATGAAGATGTTGAGCGGCGCCTTCGGGCGGAGCGCATATTGCTCGATCAGCCAACCCATGTCCGCGTCGGGACCGGCGTTCAACGGGCGGTCTTCGTCGGTCTCGTCCTCTTCCTTGCCGCAGCACGCCGGATGCCACCAGAACGAGCCCGACTGCGAGACGACGTTTCCGA
>JACFNY010000024.1:219-11040 GCA_019454625.1 Sphingomonadaceae bacterium | reverse complement strand
AGTTCGGGATGCGACAGGCCGGTGAACATCGCCGCGAGCCCGCCGAAGCTCGATCCGGCGACGACATTGCGCTCCGGCGCGCGCGCGACCGCGTGCCGCGCCCGCACGAACGGCATCAGCTCGTCGGCGATGAAGCGCTGGAAGGCCGGGTTCGGCGGCAGGTCCCTGCTCCGGCGCTCACCGTCGACCGGGCTGACGAGCACCGCGATCGTCGGGGGGATGCGCCCCTCGGCGATCAAGGCGTCGAGCATGGCCGGGAGCTCGCCCGCGACGAGATAGGTCTCGCGGTCGAAGATCAGCAGCACGCCCGGCGCCTTGCCCGCCGCCGGGGGCACGTAGACCGACACCGGCCGGTCCTCGCCGAGCGCGCGGCTCGGCACCGCGTAATCGAAAAGCCGCCCCTTCGCCTTGGCCGCGACGAGCGCCGGATCGTCCGGCGCGTCCGGTCCTGCCGCGGCGGACAGGCGGCGGACCTCGCCGTCGTCGCCGCGCTCCATGAACGCCATCGCCGACAGCGGATCGGCGAAATAGTCGCGCGTCTTTCCGCGCACGTTCTCGTGGTAGACCGCATCCGGGTGCGGCGCATCATCGCCCGGCCTCGTGAAATAATAAGCGAAGCGCGCATCGGCGGGCAGCTCGGCGCTGCGCCAGAGGATGTCGGTGCCGGCAAGACGGTGGAGCGGCACCTCGCGCCTGTTCTCCAAGAGCAGGAAACCGGCGGAGAGCCCCGCATCCGTCTGCGAGCGGAGCACGAACGTCACGCGCATCCGGTCCGGCCCACCGGGAAGCCGCTCGATGAACGGCGTCCGGCCCCGCGCCTGCCGCCAGAAGGCGTCCGCTTCGGCGGGCGTGTCGATCGCGGAGAGCAGCGCGGGCGGCGCGGCGGCCGGGTCTGCGGCCCCTCCCGCCAGCAGGGCGGCGAGAAGCAGCGGCGATGTCATTCGGCGACCTCGAAGCCGATCCCGCCCCGCCGGTCGAAGACGGCAAGCATACGCCCTTGCGCTTCCCCGAACCGGTAGACGCGTGCATCCCGGGTCACGTCGACAAGCGCGAACGTATCGGCGGCCTTCAGCGGACCGATCAGCGCATCGCGCCGCTGCTGCGCGGACGTGCCGGGCTTCTCGGCCCCGGCGAGATAATCCGCCAGCCGTGCGCGGTCGCGCGCCGTCCGCCGCGGATCGCCGTCCTTCACCGGCAGGTAGGGGCCGAGCACGGGATCGAACAGCGCGGCGAGGCGCGGCGCAAGGCCGCCCGGATGGCCGCGCTCGTGATTGGCCAGCATCAGCATGGCAAGTCCCTTCTCCGGCCAGCGCCCGACCCACGCCGAGAAGCCTTGCCAGACTCCGCCGTGCGACACCACCCGGTGCCCGCGCACGCGCCGCGTCGTCCAGCCCGCGCCGTAGCCTTCCACGGGTTTCGTGCCGTCCGGAAACAACGGCACGCTTTCGAGGAACGCCTGCGCCGACGGCGGCAGCACGGTGTTCGCAGCGACGGCATGTTCCCACGCGATGAGATCGTCGAGGCTGTAAAGCAGGCTGCCGTCGGCGAACGCGTTGGCGGTGCGCGAGACGTTCTCGGGGCGGATCAGCGCGCCGTCCTTGTCAGGACGGTAGCCGCGCGCGCGGCCGGAAATGATCGCGTCGATGTCGTTGACGCGCGCGGTCTTCATCCCCGCCGGGCCGAACACGCGCTCGGCGAGGTGCGCGCCATAGGGCTTGCCGGTGACGGCCTCGATGACGAAGCCGAGCAGCACGTACCCAGAATTGCTGTAGGAGAAGCGCGTGCCCGGCGCGAAATCGAGCGGCCACGATCCGACCTTCGCGATGAAGGCTTCCGGCGTCCATTCCAGCGCGACGTTGAATTCCTCGCCGTCGTAGTCCGGCACACCGGAGCGGTGCCGCATCAATTGCTCGACGGTGATCGCATTCCACAGCGCGGGCGCCGTCTTCAGATAGCGACCCACCGGCGCATCGAGCGCCACGCGCCCGTCGGCGACGAGCTGCATGATCGCGGTCGTCGTGAACATCTTGCCGGTGGAGCCCGACTGGTAGATGTGCTCGGGCCGCGCGGGCACGCCAAGCTCGAGATCGGAAAAACCGTAGGCCTTGCGCACCACGGCGCGGCCGCCCTGCACGATGCCGAGGAGCAGGCCGGGGATATTGCGTTCGCGCATGTAGGCTTCCGCCGCCGCATCGACCGCGCTTTCGGGAACGGCGGCCGCGGCCGGGCGGGCCAGTACGGCCGCCGCCGACATGCCCATGAGCCCGATCGCGCCGCGCCGCGAAACGCCCGCCTGTGTTGGAGCTTTCACCTTTTCCCCTCCTTGCCTATCAATACGATGACGAATCCGTCATGAATGTTATATTGGTAACATTGATGACGCAATGTGCAGAGTGAGAATCAGATGACCGACCTGTTCGCGCGGCTCGAGGCGGAAAATGCGGGTTATACGGCCGCGGAGCGCCAGATCGCGCTGTTCCTGCTCAACAACCGCGAGATGATCCCGTTCGAGACGGCGGCGTCGATCGCGCAGCGGCTCGATGTCAGCGCGGTAACAGTCGGCCGTTTCTGCCGTATGCTTGGCTTCAAGCATTTCCGCGAGCTGAAGGAGCACCTGCGCATGTCCGCGCATCTGCCGTGGCTCGCCGGGCAGGCGTTCCAGGATTTCCTCTCCGACTTCACCGACAGCGACAAGAGGCGGCGGACGCTGGAGCGCGAGATCGAGCTGCTCGTCGCCGTCTACGAGCGCAGCCAGCACAAGGTCTGGGCGGATTCGGTGGCGCTGATCGCGCGCAGCAGGCGCGTGCAGATCGTCGGCTTCCAGACCGAGCGCGGCATCGCGGCGCTGCTCGCGCACAACCTGCAATACGTGCGCCCCGGCGTCGAACTCATCGACAGCGCCTCCGGGCATTTCGCCGACGTACTGCTCGAGGACCGCAACGACCGCTGCCTCGTCATCGTCGATGTCCGCCGCTATTCGCGCAAGTCCCGCCATCTCGCGGAAAAGGCGGCGGATGCGGGCATACCGCTCGTCATCATCACCGACACGCTTTGCGACTGGGCGCCGCGCCTCACCACCAACGTGCTCGCGGCGGACAGCGACGGCGCGCTGTTCTGGCAGAGCTCGGTGCCCATGGTCGGGCTGATCAACCTGCTCGTGAACGACGTCGTCGGCCACGGCGGCGGCCGCGACGTCGAGGAGCGGCTGGAACGGATCAGCACGCTCTACGACGATTTCGTCGGCTTCGTCCGGCCGACGCGCACGCGGGGGAGCGAGGCATGACACGGCCCGAAGAACAGCTCGGCCCCAACTACGATTGGGACGGCATGATGGAGGCGCGCGTGCGCACCCGCGCCGCGGTCGAGGCGATCGCCGCCGAGATGCGCGTCGGCATGGCCGAGGAGGAGGCCGGGAAGATCGCGCGGCGCGTCCTCAAGGATACGGGACTGCTGCGCGGCTGGCACGGCATTTTCGTGCGCTTCGGGCCGAATACGGTGAAGTTCTACGGCGAGCCTTCCGAGCCGGGCGCCGTGCTCGGTGAGGACGACATCTTCATCGTCGACATCGGCCCGGTTTGGAAGAAATGGGAAGGCGACGCGGGCGACACGTTCGTCACCGGCAGCGACCCCGAGATGCACCGCGCGAAGCGCGACGTGCGCGTGCTGTTCGATCGCGTCGCCGCGAAGTGGCGCGCGGAGCGTCCGGCCGGCACGGCGCTCTACGACTATGCGTCGGCGGAAGCCGAACGGATGGGATGGCGGCTGAACCTCGATCTCGGCGGGCACCGCCTCGCCGATTTCCCGCACGCGCTCGTGCATCGCGGCGAGCTCAAGGACGCCGCGTTCAGCCCGGCGCCGCAGCTCTGGGTGCTGGAGATGCACATCCGGCATCCCGAGCGGCGCTTCGGCGCCTTCTACGAGGACCTGCTCCTCGACTGAAAAAACGGCCGGGCATCGCTGCCCGGCCGAAGGGATCCGACCGCGTCCAGGCTATAGAATGGAGACTGATTCACGTTTGGGATGGAAGCGCATCCGCTTCCATCCCAAACGATCAGGCTCCGGGTCAGAACTTCACGTCGAAGCCGAGCGAAATCGTGCGCGGCCGGTTCACCGATCCCGTGTAGAAGGGATCGCGATAGGGCGACGTCGTGTTGAACAGCCTGCGGCTGAGATCGGCGCGGACATCGAAGATGTTGTCGATGCCGAGCCGCACCGACCACGGGTCGCGGCCGATGCGCAACGAAGCGCCCGCCAGCCAGTAATCGTCCTGCTTCGTGAAGTCGGGATTGGGGTCTTCCTCGCCGGGACGCACGGTGCCGAAATCGGACCACGACGTGCCCGTGTAGGTGAGGTTGGCGTTGAAGCCCGCAACCAGCCCGGCAGCGAGGTCGGCCTCGTAATCGACCGTGAACGACGCGGCGTGGCGCGGCACGTAGGGCATACGTTCGCCCTTGAAGCCGAGCCCTTCGATCGTCTCCCTGAGTTCGGCGTCGGTCAGCGAATAGGTCGCGCCCAGGGACAGTCCATCGGCAAGCAGGTTGCGCGTGCTGAGTTCGAGCTCGAAACCCTTCGAGCGCGCCTTGCCGGCATTGCCGGTCACGACGAAGCCGAGATCGGTGTAGACCGTCGTCTGGATGTCCTTCCAGTCGATGTAATAGAGCGACCCGCTGACATAGAGCTTGCGATCGAGAAGCGCCGCCTTGGCGCCCAGCTCGTAGCTGACGATGCTGTCGGGCTTGTACTGGAACTGGTCGGGCGAGACGCCGGTGTTGACGCCCACCGTGTTGTATCCGCCGGGGCGATAGCCCTCCGCGATGGTGACGTAGGCGAGCGCGCCTTCGGCGAGATCGTAGGAGGTGTTGAAACGGAACACCGTGCCGCTGTCCTTCGCGCGGCCTTCGCTGATCTCGTCCTCGAACGGCTCGGTGCGCGCGGTGCCGTCGGGATTGCGCGCGTCGAGCCCGAAGAACTGGTCGATGTTGTACTGCGTCTCGCTCGACCGGTAGTCGAAATAGCGCCCGCCGATGGACGCCTTCCAGCGTTCGGTGATCGCGTAGCCGATTTCGCCGAACACCGCCCACTGGCGGAACTTCTGGCGCGAGACGGAGAGGAACTCGTCGTTGTCGTTCAGCTCGGCGCCGATGATGTTCTCCTCGAAATCCTCCTGCCCTTCGAAGCCAAGCGGCACGGTTTCCTGGAGCCGGTCGCGCTCCCGGTAGCGCTCGTAGAAGGCGCCGAGGAGGTAGGAGAGCGGGCTGTCGCTGTCGGAGACGAGGCGCACCTCCTGCGTCCAGTATTTGCCGCTGTCGCGCGTGCCGGTCGCCACGTTCAGCGGCGGCAGTTCCTCGGGCAGGAGGAAGCTGCCGAAGATCACGTCGCGGATATAGGTGGTGTTGTCGTTGAGCGAGCGCCCCTTGGCGTAGCGGTACGATGTCGAGGACGTGAGCCGCGCGCCGTCGAGGTCGACGGAAGCGGTGAGGCTGAACAGGTGCTGGTCGCGCTTGGTGTAGCCGAGGAAATACTCGGCATTCGCATAGGGTCCAAGGTCCTCGTCGGCAGAGGAGGACGCTCCGAATTTCGCGAGCTGGCCATAATAGGTCAGCGCGAGGTCGAGCGTCTCGCTCGGCTTCGCCGCCAGCACGACGCGGGTCGAGAACGTGCGCTCGGTGTTCACGTCGTCGCGGCCGAGCAGGATATTGTCGATATAGCCGTCGTTGCGGAAATAGCCGGCGTTCACGCGCAGCGCGAGCTTGTCGGCGACGAGCGGCAGGTTCAGCATCCCCGTCGCCAGCCAGTTGACGCCGCCGTGGCGCGTGGCGGAAACTTCGCCGCCCGCCGCGCCCTCCACGCGGCTGAAATCCGGCTTCGCGGAAATGTAGCGGATGGCGCCGCCGATCGCGCCGCTGCCGTAGAGCGTGCCCTGCGGGCCGCGCAGCACCTCGATGCGCTCGATGTCGAGGATGCTGGGGTCGAGGCTGGTCGGAATCTCCACCTCGTCCACGTAGATCGCGGTGGTGCGGTAGGCGGAGTTGCCGCCGGTGCGGAGACCGCGCAGCACGATGTCGACGCCGTCGGTGGGACCGGTATCTATGAAGCTGAGCCCCGGCACGTTGCGCACATAGTCCGCCATCGCGGTGGCGCCGATCCGGGCGAGGTCCTCGCCGACCACGGCCTGAATGTTGTAGGGCACGTCCTCCAGCCGCTCGTTCCGGCGTGTCGCCGTGACGACGATGACGTCCTCGCCGCCGCTTTCCACGATGTCCGCCGCCGACGCGGGCGCGACGACCGAGACCGACAGCAGCGTCGCCGCGGACGCCATCAGCACCGCGAACCTCCGGGTCCTTCGCTGCACATTCACCATATCTTCCCCCTCTGGCATGGCCGGGCCGTTGCGGCCGGACTCGCATCGTTCGACATCAAGTCTATTATGTAATAAAACTGACAACAAGTTTTTATTGCTATGTCAATAGCATCATTGCATTAGATTGCCTCCGGGATTGGAAACAATATTTCCTGCGGGAGACGAAATTGCCCTGAATGCGCGAAGTTGCCGGATTTCCCTGTTTGTTATATATATAACATTGTTCACGAAAGATGCTCCGTCATGAAACCGGAAAAGACCCCGATCACGATCACCGCGCGCGCCGAGCGCCACGTCCTGCGCGAACCGTTCCGCATCGCGCGCTGCACGACGACCCACAGCCTGATGATGGTCGTCGAACTCCATGCCGGCGGTTTCACCGGGCGCGGCGAGTGCGAGCCGCATGAAACCGACGAGGCGATGCTGGACGAAGCCGTCGCCGAGGCGACAGCGCTGGCGCCGATCCTCGCCGAAGGCATCACCCGCGACGAACTTCCCGCCGCCCTGCCGCGCGGCCCCGTCCGCAACGCCGTGGACTGCGCGCTCTGGGACCTCGATGCGAAGCGGGCGGGTATCGGCGCGGCCGCGCTCGCCGGGTTGCCGCCGCTCAGGCCCTGCCCCACCGTCTACACGCTCGGCATCGATAGCCCGGAGGCGATGGCGCGCAAGGCCGCGGACAAGACCGACTGGACCCGCTTCAAGATCAAGCTGGGCGGCGTGGAAGCCGCACGCGATCTGGCGCGCGTCGAGGCGGTGCGGCGCGCGCGCGCGGACGCGGACCTCATCGTCGATGCGAACGGCGGCTGGTCGATGGACCTTCTGGAACGGATGGCGCCCGCGCTCGCGTCGCTCGGCGTCCGCCTCATCGAGCAGCCGCTCGCGCCGGAGACCGACGAAGCGCTCATCGGCTACCGGAGCCCCGTGCCGCTCTGCGCCGACGAGGCCTGCCTCGATCGCGCCTCGCTGCCGCGCGTGATCGGCCGGTACAGCCATATCAACATCAAGCTCGACAAGACCGGCGGCCTCACCGAGGCGCTGGCGCTCACGGACGCCGCCATGGCGGCGGGGCTCGGCATCATGGTCGGCTGCATGACCGGCACGTCGCTCGCGATGGCCCCGGCGCTGCTCGTCGCGCAGCGCGCCGCGTTCGTCGATCTCGACGGGCCGATGCTGCTCGCCGCCGACCGGCCGCACGGCCTGCGCTACGAAAAGGGCCTCGTCCATCCGGCGGAACCGGCGCTCTGGGGCTGAAGCGCCCGGCGCCCGCCCGCTCAGATCAGCTGAAGCGCCGCGCGCGTCCCTTCCTGATAGGCTGCAAGCCACGTCTGATACCCCTGCAATTCCGCTGCACCGAACGCGATCCGCCCGAAGCCCCTGCGCGCATACGCGCGCGCCGGCGGGCGATCGGGCGAACCGAAGAAGAACCCCGGCTCGGGCACGACGAACGCGTGCCCCCACCGGTTCAGCACGATCCCCGCGATGTCGCGGCGGGCATCGAAGCCGTGCGCCCCGAACATCTCCTGCATCTGTCTCCGGATCTGCATCTCGAAGTCGTGAAAGGACGTCGCGAACAGGCGCATACGCGCGTCGACCGTCTGCGCCGCCACCGGATCGCCCGGCTTCAGGAACGGCACGTAGAAGGTGAGCATCGTCGGCGCGTCGGGAGACAGCGGTTCGGACCGCCCGTCGATCATCATCGGGCGGCGAATGTTGGTCGCGTAGCCGAAGCCGTCGAACCAGCGCGCGGCCGATATGCCAAGCCTGTCGAGGAAGCGCCAATGCCTGACGGCGACGTTCGCAACCAGTATCGGCGCGTAGTGCAGCCCCTGCCACGCCTCGCGGTAATCCTCCGGCATGTCGGCGACGATCCGCCGGGCGATCCAGCCGCCGCACGCCATCACGACTCCCTTCGCGCGCACGCGGTAAAGTCGGCCGTCCTGCAGGTAGATCACCGAAACGGTTTCCGCCGTGTCCGGATGCCCGTCGTGAACGACACGAACCACGGTCGACCGCAGCCGGACGCGGGTGGCATTCTCCGCCCGGTCGAGCGCCTCCCGCCGGGTTTTCCCGAAGACGAGGGTCCGCAGCCCGCCGTCCGCGTAGGCGGCCGGGATCATGGCGCGGACCATCGCGCGCGGGTAGATCGCGTTGCCCATCGGAAACGAGAACAGGAAATCGCGGTCGGGGCTCCTGCGCCAGTCCGCCGCGCTCACGCCCGGCATCGCCATGATGCGCGCGCCGTAGGCCGACACGCAGTCGATGCCCGCGCCCAGCGTGTTCGAAAGATAGGGATCGACCAGCCTCGCGATGGCCGAGGGATCGCACTTCATGACATCGCGAACGAACGCGTGATAGCTCATGCCGTCGAGCCAGCGAGCAAGCGGCGTATCCTCGTTGCCGGGGTCGTCGGCCTCTGAAAGATTGCGCGGATCGCTCGTCGTGCCCACAATGCCCGGCGCCGAATGGCCGCCGGGGCTTTGCATCCATTCGAGAAGATTACGCTTGTCGTCGGCAGACCACGGCAGCGCGGCGAGCCCATCGTCCCACGGATCGCCGATCCAGCCGTGCCTACTGCCGCAATAGTAGCCGACCGAGGCGACCTTTCGCCGCTTGAAGACCCAGTCGAAGTGATCGTTGGCGATCTTCAGCGGCCGGGACCCGTGCGCGGCATCGGCGAACGCGAAGTCCATCGGAAGCCCGAGCGCGCGGTGAATGTCGCCGAGAAGCCCTGTCGTGTAGGGCCCCGTCTGGTTCGCGCCCTGCGGCCCGGAGACGATCCGGCCGTCGACCTCGATCTGGTTGCCGCGCGATTCCCCGCCGAACATGCGATGATTTTCCAGCACCAGGCAGCGCCCGCCTGCGCCGCGGCACGTGTGCAGCGCATACGCGGCGGCCATCCCGGCGACGCCGCCGCCCACCACGACGAGATCGTAGACGTCGTCGCGCCCGGCGATGTGCCGGAGCGCATCGTCGAACTCGCCGTCCCGAACGCGATGGGCGGCAGCGGCGACCTCGGCC
Source organism: Sphingomonadaceae bacterium (assembly GCA_019454625.1). GTDB lineage: Bacteria > Pseudomonadota > Alphaproteobacteria > Sphingomonadales > Sphingomonadaceae > Sphingosinicella. The sequence continues at coordinate 1,661 of JACFNY010000024.1, read as the reverse complement.
GTGTTGCCGTTGGCGGCGGCATAGTCGCCGATACCGCCGGGGCCGGACCAGCGCCCGGCGATGCTCGCGTCTTGCGCGGCGCGGACGGGCGCCGCGCCGACCATGCCGGACGCGGCGAGCACGCCGCCGACGAAATCGCGCCGGGCAATACGGGTATCAATGCCCGGAATATCCTTCGGCCGCCCGCTCATCGCCCTCCCTGTCGCCCGGCACCTGCCCCGAATGTCTAGACGAAGCCGGGTACTGTAAAATCCGCATCATCCCGCGTTGCCGCGGTCCCGATCACCAAAATCCCATCCACATTTGGAGGATTCTGCCACGACGCCGTGCCGTTCTTCGCTTTTGACCTGCACGCTCCCGCTAGCGTCGCCACGCAAATCGTCCGGGCAGCCGGAGCCGAGGCGCGAACGGTCTTGGCCCCCAGCATGAATGTAGAGTGATGGTCGATTTCACCGCGTATGCCGATCTGGATGCAACCGCTCTCGCCGGGGAGGTCCGCCGGGGAAGACTGAGCTGCGAAGAGATCGCGGACACCGCGCAGCGGGCGATCGCGCTTCTGAACCCGCGCATCAACGCCTTCGTGTCGACAGAGATTTTCACGGGCAAGACGCTGCCCGACGGCCCCTTCAGGGGCGTGCCGATCGCGCTCAAGGACTGCATCGCCGACATGAAGGGCGCCGAATTCTCCTTCGGGAGCCGCCTTGCCAACGGAACTGTCGCAGCCTGCGAGGGAGAGATCGTCACGCGCCTGCGGAAAAGCGGCTTCCAGCTTCTCGGCCTTACCAACGTTCCCGAGCTGTCGTCGTCCGTGACGACCGAGCCCGTCCTCCACGGCCCGGCGCACAACCCCTGGGCGCTCGGCCATTCCACCGGCGGATCGAGCGGCGGCGCAGCGGCTGCGGTCGCCGCCGGCCTCGTCCCCGTCGCCTATGCGAACGACGGCGCCGGTTCGATCCGCGTGCCGGCGTCCTGCTGCGGCGTCTTCGGCCTGAAGCCGAGCCGGGGGCGCATCCCGACCGGCCCCTACAAGAACGACTACTGGCACGGCCTCGTCTGCCACAACGTGCTGACCCGGACCGTGCGCGACTGCGCCGCCGTGATGGACGCGACGGCCGGGCTCGATGTCGGCGCGCCCTACACGGCGCCGCCGCTCCAGCGCCCGCTCGCGGCGGAACTCGGCAAACCGGTGCACGACCTGCGCGTGCACTATTGCCTCGACGCCCCGAACGGCGTTCCGGTTTCGGAGGATTGCCGTGCCGCCGTTCTCTCCGCGGCGGAATTGCTGGGTGATCTCGGCTGCATCGTCAGCGAGGCGCGGCCAACGTGGGACGGCAAGCACCTCGACGACGTCACGGCGCTGATCGGCGTCAGCCTTGCAAGCGATCTGCCGGCGTTTTCGAAAGCCACGGCGCGCGCCGTCGGCCCGGAAACCGTGGAGCGCT
>JACFNY010000024.1:0-209 GCA_019454625.1 Sphingomonadaceae bacterium | reverse complement strand
GCGACCGAACTGCAACGCATCCTCTACGGCTTCGGCAGGCTCGGCAGGGAACTCGGCCGCTTCTTCACAGGCTGCGACCTCCTGCTCACGCCGACGCTGGCCCTGCCCCCGCCCCCGCACGGCTGGCTCGACGCCGACAGCGGCGATTTCGACGATTATCTGGGCCGCTTCTGGCGGTTCTCGCCTTTCGCGCCGCTCGCCAACGTCAC
>JACFNY010000473.1 GCA_019454625.1 Sphingomonadaceae bacterium | reverse complement strand
GCCAACCTCCTTGCCATGCTCGGCCCTGACGCGGCCTTCGTCGTCGGTCGGCTGCTCTCCGGTCTCGCGACCGGCGTCGTGCTGGCGACCGCGACGGCGCTCGCGGCGCAGCGCCCCGACGCGCAGAAGGCGCTCGCCACGATGCAGATCGGCCTCGCCTGCTTTGCCGCGCTTTTCTACCTCGCGCTGCCGCCGCTCGTCGAAACCGCGGGGGCCGCCGCCGTGTTCGGCGGGCTCGCCGCAACGGCGCTGCTCGCGTTTCTCGCGATGGCGGCAGGCCTGCGCGGCGATGTCGCTGAGAGCGGCGCCGGTTTCCGCCCCGTTCCGCGCGCCGTGCTCGTGCTCATCGGCCTTGCCGTGATGTTCGTGGGGCAGAGCATGGCATGGAACTCGATCTTCCCGCTCGGCGCCTCGAAAGGCTTCGACATGCAGGTGGTGGGCAGGATCATGGCGGCGTGCGCGGTCGTCATGATGGTCGGCCCGCTGCTCTCGCGCCTGCTCGGCGAGCGGGCGGGGCTGCGCGCGCCCGTGCTCGGTTTCAGCCTGCTGCTGGCGGCGAACGTGGCGCTCATCGCGCACGCGCAGGGCCTGTGGCTGTTCGCGGCTGCGGCTGCCGCGCTGGTCTTGCTCCCCGGTTTCGGTTTACCTTACGTGATCGCACGCGCCGGGCGCCTCGGGGATGCCCGTCACGCCGGTGCGGCGCCGGCGTTCCTGATGCTCGGCGGCGCGGTCGGCCCGGCGCTTGCCGCGCCGTTCGTGGCGGCGGCCGACTGGAACGGCTTCGGGCTGGTCGCGGGCGCCGCCTGCCTGCTCGGCGCGCTGTTGATGGGAGCCGGCAGGGGCCGGACGTGAGGGACCGGGTTTGAACGAAGCGGCTGAACCTCGCGAAACGGAACGGTCCGGAGCGCGTGAACGGGCAAGCCGCCGCCGTCTCCGCCCGCCGGTGCAGCGCACGCCGCTCGCCCCGCGCGAGCTCGTGCTGCGCTCGCTCGATGTCGCCCGCCCCGGCAAGCTCACCATCGTCGTCGGCCCGCGCGGCTACGGCAAGAGCACCGCGCTCGCGCAGTGGTGGGCGCGGCTCACCGAACAGGGCATCGCGGCGGCGTGGTACACCGCGTCCGATCTCGATCGCGAGCCGGACGTGTTCCTCGAGATGGTCGCCCGTTCGCTCGCCGTCGCCGGGGTCGACATGGGCGACGCCATGCGTCCCAAGACCGGCGACAGCCCGGCGGCGACGATGCTCGACGCGATCCTGCTCCAGCTCGATCGCGACGAGCGCCCGATCGTCCTCATCATCGACGATTTCGACCGCATCGACCACCCGGGGATAGCGCGGCTGGTCGAGGACATGGCCGATGCCCTGCCGGACCGGGTGCACCTCGTGCTGGCGACGCGGCGCAAGCCCTCGCTCGCCGTCTCGATGATGCGCACGCAGGGGGTCGTGCGCATCATCGACCCGGCCGAGCTTCGCCTCAGCGACGCGGAACTCGCCGCGGCGCTCGACCTCCCGGCCGATTCGCCTGAACTC
>JACFNY010000472.1 GCA_019454625.1 Sphingomonadaceae bacterium | reverse complement strand
CGCCTGCCGGCCCGATCCGCAAAGCGCGGTGCATACCTTTTGCCATGCGTTGCCCGACATGTGGCACCAGATGGGCGTGATCCTGTCGGCGACGGACGCGCTGAACTGGCTCGCCGGCGTCACCGGCCGCACGGCGGCGGAACTGACGGGCGAGCTCGGCGAGGCCCTGCACCCGCCCTCCGGCGTTTCCTTCCTGCCCTATCTGTCGGGCGAGCGCACGCCGCACAACGACGCCGCCATCCGCGGCGCGCTGGTCGGGCTCGGCCACCTTTCCGGCCGTGCGGCGCTGGCGCAGGCCGTCGTCGAGGGCGTGGCCTTCGCCTTCAGGGACAGCCTCGAGGCGCTGCGCGCGGCCGGCACCGGCGTTTCGCGCGTCACCGCCGTCGGCGGCGGATCGCACTCGCGCTACTGGCTGAAGGCGATCGCGACCGCGCTTGAGGTCCCGGTCGACCTGCCGGCCGACGGCGATTTCGGCGCCGCCTTCGGCGCGGCGCGGCTCGGCCTGATCGCGGCGGAAAACGCCGATCCGCTCGCCGTCTGCACCCCGCTGGCGACCGCCGAAACCATCGCGCCCGAGGCGGCGCTGGTCCCGGCCTACAGCGACGCCTACCGGCGCTATCGCGCGCTTTACCCCGCCATCAAAGGAGCGACATCGTGAGCACCGGCTTTTTCGGCGATATCGGCCCGGTCCGCTACGAGGGGCCGCATTCGGACAACCCGCTCGCCTACCGCCACTACGATGCGGACGAGATCGTGCTCGGCAAGCGGATGGAGGACCACCTGCGCTTCGCCGTCGCCTACTGGCATTCCCTCGCCTGGGAAGGGGGCGACCCGTTCGGCGGCCGCACCTTCGACCGGCCGTGGTTCGGCGACACGATGGACGACGCGCGCCGCAAGGCCGATGTCGCCTTCGAGCTGTTCTCGTTGCTCGGCACGCCGTTCTATTGCTTCCACGACGCCGACGTGCGCCCGGAAGGGGCGACGCTGGCCGACAGCATCGCCCGCTTCGACGCCGTCGCCGACATCTTCGCCCGCAAGCAGGAGGAGACGGGGGTGAAGCTGCTCTGGGGCACGGCCAACCTCTTCTCCCACCGCCGCTACATGGCGGGCGCCGCCACCAACCCCGACCCGGACGTGTTCGCCTACGCGGCGGCGACGGTGAAAAGCTGCATCGACGTGACGAAACGTCTCGGCGGCGCCAACTACGTGCTGTGGGGCGGGCGCGAGGGCTACGAGACGCTGCTCAACACCGACCTGAAGCGCGAGCGCCAGCAGGCCGGCCGCTTCCTGTCGCTGGTGGTCGACTACAAGCACCGGATCGGCTTCAAGGGCACGATCCTGATCGAGCCGAAGCCGCAGGAGCCGACCAAGCACCAGTACGACTACGACGTCGCCACGGTCTACGGCTTCCTCAAGGATTTCGGGCTGGAGAACGAGGTCAAGGTCAACATCGAGGCCGGCCACGCCATCCTCGCCGGCCATTCCTTCGAGCACGAGCTGGCGCTGGCCGGCGCGCTCGGCATCCTGGGC
>JACFNY010000023.1:12413-13729 GCA_019454625.1 Sphingomonadaceae bacterium | reverse complement strand
CCGCGCAAGGCCCCGGACGGCGTCGAGGCAACCCCCGCGCTGCGCCCGCGCCGCGGAGGACTGCACGCGCCGTCCGTTGCTTGGCGACGCGCCGCACGCCGCCGCCTGCTGGCACCCGGAGATCGCGACATGACGGACGCCATCGCCGTCGACGACCTCGTCATCCGCTATCCGGGCCGGAAGGCCGCCGCCGTGGACGGCGTCTCGCTCCGCGTCGCGCGCGGCCGCACGCTCGGCATCCTCGGCGAATCCGGCTGCGGCAAGAGCACGCTCGCTCAGGCGATGGTCGGGCTGGTGAAACCGGCGTCGGGCAGGATCGCCTTCGATGGCGTGACGCTCGAACCCCGGCGGCGGTTCGGCCGCGCCGCGCCTGCGCCTGCGCAGATGATCTTCCAGGACCCGCAGGGCTCGCTGAACCCGCGCCGCCGCGTCTGGCAGATCATCGCCGAACCGCTCGCCATCGCGGGCGAGGACACGCGGGCGCAGCGCCTGCGCGCCGCCGACCTCGGCGCCGAGGTCGGGCTCTCGCCGGAGCACCTCGACCGCTTCCCGCACGCCTTCTCGGGCGGCCAGCGGCAGCGCATCGCCATCGCGCGGGCGCTCGCCACCGACGCGCGCATCCTCATCCTCGACGAGCCGACCTCGGCGCTCGACGTCTCCGTGCAGGCGCAGGTGCTGAACCTGCTGCTCCGCCTCCAGCGCGCGCGCGGCATGACCTGCGTGTTCATCAGCCACAACGTCTCCGTCATCCGGCACATGAGCGACGAGATCGCGGTGATGCAGGCGGGGAGGATCGTCGAGGCCGGACCCGCCGACGACGTGCTCGAACGCCCCGGCCATCCCTATACGCGCGCGCTCATCGCCGCCGTGCCGAGGCTCTCCGCATGATGCTCCGTCCGCCTCTCCGGATCGCCGTCACGCGCGGCGGCCATGTCGAAAGCCATCATGCGGTCTCGGCGGCGATCGTGCGCGGCGACGCGATCCTCGCCGGGTGGGGCGACATCGACGGCAATGTGTTCGCGCGATCGTCGCTGAAGCCGCTCCAGGCGCTCGCCGTGCTCGGGCACAGCCCGAAGCTCGATGCGGAACGGCTGGCGCTCGCCTGCGCCTCGCACAACGGCGAGGCGGTGCACGTGGAGGCCGTCACCGGCTGGCTCGCCGATCTCGGGCTCGGCCCCGATGCGCTCGAATGCGGCGCGCATCCGCCGATCGACCCGCCGAGCGCGCGGACGATGATCGAGGCGCGTGATACGCCGGGGCGCCAGCACAACAATTGCTCGGGCAAGCATTGCGGCTTCCTGCAACTCTCGCAGCAG
>JACFNY010000023.1:0-12403 GCA_019454625.1 Sphingomonadaceae bacterium | reverse complement strand
CGTCGACCCGCACGGCTACACGGACCGCAACCACCCCGCACAGGCCGAGGTGCGCCGCCAGATCGGCCGCCTGCTCGGCCTCAACATGACGACGCTGCCGTGGGGCGTCGACGGCTGCGGGGCGCCGATCTACGCGTTTCCGGTCGCGGCACTGGCGCGCGGCTTCGCGCGCCTTGCCGCGCCCAAGAGCCTGCCGCGCGACCTCGAAGCCTCGGCCACGCGCATCTTCGCGGCGATGGCCGGGGCGCCATACCTCGTCGCCGGGCGAGACCGCTTCGATACCGCCGTGATGCAGGCGCTGCCCGGCCGCATCATCGTGAAGGGCGGCGCGGAAGGCGTGCTCGCCGCGGCCCAGGCGGACAGCGGCCTCGGCATCGCGCTCAAGGTGCACGACGGCGCGAAACGCGCGGCGGAAGTCGCGATGGCGGCGCTGCTCGGGACGGCGCTCGGCGCGGACGGCACCGCCGTCGCCGCGATGGCGGCGGTGCCGGTGCTGAACGCCGAGGACCGCGCCGTCGGCGAGATTCATCTGGAACAGGAAGGTTCGCTTTCGTGGACGTGAGGTTTTCCACCGGCGGCGGAGACGGCATCGCCGTCACGCTCGCCTTTTCGGATCGCGACCTGCCGGAAACGCTGAAGGCGGCGGCAGAAGCGCGCGGCTTCACAGGCAAGGCGGACGAGACCGTCGACATGGCGGTCGCGGATCGAGACGCCGCGCGCCGCGCCCTCCTGATCGGTGGCGGGCCACAGGCGGATTTCACGCCTGTCGCGGCGGTCGCGGCAGGGCGGCGGCTTCCCGACATTCCGGGGCTCGGCGGGCAGGCGCTCGACGTGCGCGGCGTGCCGGATGCCCTCGCCGCCGCCTTCGCATTCGGCGTGCTTGACGGCACCTATCGCGACGACCGTTACAAGACCGCGCCGCCCGCGCCGCTCGCGCCTGCCGCGCTCACCATGATCGTGGACGCCCCGGATGCCTGCACGGCGGACTTCGCGGCGATGCCCGCGCTCGCTGAAGGCATCGCCGCCGCGCGCGACCTCGCCAACGCGCCGCCCAACCGCATGACGCCGCCGCTGTTCGCGGACTGGTGCCGCGCACTCGCGATTCCCGGCCTCGAGGTCGAGGTGCTGGGCGCGGACGCGCTCGCCGCGCTCGGCATGGGCGCGCTGATCGGTGTCGGGCAAGGCAGCGCCGCGCCGCCGTGCGTCGTCGTGCTGCGCTGGTCGGGACGCGGCGGTGACGCGCCGATCGCCTTCATCGGCAAGGGCGTCACCTTCGATTCGGGCGGCCTCCTCCCCAAGCTGGCCGAGGAGATGTGGGACATGAAATACGACCGCGCGGGCGCCGCCGCCGTGGTCGGCGCGATGATCGCGCTCGCGCGCCGGAACGCTGCGGTGGACGCGGTCGGCATCATCGGGCTTGCCGAGAACATGCCCTCCGGCGCCGCCCAGCGCCCCGGCGACGTCGTCGTCTCGCATTCGGGGCAGACGATCGAGGTGCTGCACACCGATGCCGAGGGGCGCCTGCTGCTCTGCGACCTCCTCAGCTACGCTCGCGCGCGATTCAAGCCGTCCGCGCTCATCGACATCGCGACGCTGACCGGCGGCCTCACCTCGGTGCTGACCGATCAGTACGCGGGACTCTACGCCAACGACGATGCGCTCGCGGCCTCGCTCACGGAAACCGGCGAGGCGTGCGGAGAGCGGCTGTGGCGGCTGCCGCTCGGCGAGGCGTTCGACCGCATGATCGATTCGCCCGTCGCCGACATGCAGAACATCTGCAAGGTGCGCTGGGGCGGCACCGTCACCGCCGCGCAGTTCCTGAAGCGCTTCGTCGGCGACACGCCGTGGGCGCATCTCGACATCTTCGGCCCGGCATGGAACCACGGCACGAAGGGGCGGCACGGCGCGACCGGATACGGCGTCCGCCTGCTCGCGGCACTCGCCGAACGGCAGGCCGCGCAATGAACATCGACGTGCGCGTGGAGACGTGGCCGCTGCGCGACCAGATCCGCATCACCGGCTACACGTTCGAGAGCTTCGATTTCCTCGTCGTGACGCTGGAAGAGGACGGTTTCACCGGCCGCGGCGAGGCGAGCGGCGTCTATTATCGCGGCGACCTGCCCGCCAAGGCCGCCGCCGAGGTCGAAGCGCTGCGGCCAAGCCTGCGCGGCATCGACCGCGCCGGGCTCGCGAAGCTGCTGCCGCCCGGCTGCGCGCGCAACGCCCTCGATTGCGCGCTCTGGGAACTGGAAGCGCGCAGGAGCGCCACGCCCGTGTGGGCGCTCGCCGGACTGGCGCATCCCCCTCGCCCGCTGAAAACGACCTTCACCGTCGGCGCCGAAGACCCCGACACGCTCGTGAGGATCGCCACCACGGCTTACGCGAACGCGAACGCGATCAAGATGAAGCTGACCGGCGAGGCCGTGGACGCAGACCGCGTGCGCGCCGTCCGCGCCGCGCGGCCGGACGCGTGGATCGGCGTCGACGCCAATCAGGGCTTCACGCGCGCAAGTCTCGATGCGCTGATGCCCATCCTCGTCGAGGCGGGCGTCGGCCTCATCGAGCAGCCCTTCGCCATCGGCCGCGAAGCCGATCTCGACGGTCTCGCCTCGCCGATCCCGGTCGCGGCAGACGAAAGCGTGCAATCGACCGCCGAGATTCCCGGCCTCGTCGGCCGCGCGGACATCATCAACATCAAGCTCGACAAGTGCGGCGGCCTCACCGAGGCGCTGGCGATGGTGAAGCTGGCGCGCGAGCTGGGCCTCGGCGTGATGGTCGGCAACATGGTCGGCACGTCGCTGGCGATGGCGCCCGCGTGCCTCGTGGGGCAGCTTTGCGACTTCGCCGATCTCGACGGCCCGCTCGCGCTGCGGGACGACCGGTCGGCGCATGTCACCTATGCAGGCGGCGACATCACGTGCCCGCCGGAGGTGTGGGGCTGAGAGCCCTTTTTAGCGAGAAGGTTTCCCTTGCGGCCTCGGGCGGCGCAGCTGGCCCGGGCGCGCCGCGCCGCGCGGACCGCCGGGACCGCGCGGGCCTGACGACTGCGTCGGCTGCGGACGGCGCGGCGGTGGCGCGAGGTCCGGGTTCAGCACGGTGTAGCCCTCCTTCTGGAGCCGCGTGAACGCCGCACGCACACTCGCGAGGATCGAGGCCTGAAGCGCCTGCGGCAGGTCGTCGAAGGTCGTGTTTGGATGAAGGGCATTGAGATCGCGCAGCAGCGTGTTGGGCACGCCGCCCGACGCCGTGCGCAGCGCGGACACGCCGTCGATTACGGCAGCGACGAGCGCCTCCCGCATCACTTCGGCCGCCGGTTTCATCATGACCTTTCACTCCTGCCCCGATGCCGGACGCGACGCGCTATACACAGCGGCGCGCGGGCGCGGAACAGAAATCACTCAATCCGCCCAGTAGAGCCGCTCGGGGTTCGTCACGAGCAGCTTGTATTGCAGCGCCTCCGTCACCGCGATGCGCGGCAGCACGTCGACGAGCGTGCCGTCATCGGGGATGCGGTGCTCCATGTTGGGGTGCGGCCAGTCGGAGCCCCAGAGCACGCGGTCGGGATAGCGCTCGACGATGGGGCGGACCACCTCCACGAAATCGTCGAACGGCGGACCCATCGGCGAAAGCCGCTCAGGCCCGGAGACCTTGGTCCAGATATCGGGGTGGCTGTCGAGCAGCGCCTTGAAGGCGGTGATGTCCGCGCCACCCGGCCCCTGCGAAATGTCTGGCCGGCCAAGGTGGTCGACGACGATGGTGGTCGGGATGGCTTCGAGGAACGGGATCAGCTCTTCGAGGATGCCGGCCTCGAATTAGACGACGACGTGCCAGCCGAGCGGCGCGATGCGCTTCGCGACTTCGATGAACTTGTCCTTCGGCGCATTGTCGACGAGGCGCTTCAGGAAGTTGAATCGTATGCCCCGGATGCCGCCCGCGTGCAGGCGCTTCAAATCGTCGAGGCCGATGTCGGGATCGACCACGGCGACGCCCCGCGCGCGGCCGGCGGATTTGGCGATGGCATTGAGCGTCGCGGCATTGTCGGTGCCGTGGCAGCTCGCCTGCACGATGACGTTGCGCGAAAAGCCGAGGTGATCGCGGAGCGCGAACAGCATCTCCGGCGTCGCGTCCTCCGGATGGTACTTGGCGAGCGGGCTGAACGGGAATTCCGCTTCGGGGCCGAACACGTGGACGTGCGCGTCGACCGCGCCGGGCGGCGGCGTCCACTTCGGCTTCGAGGGGACATCGACCCACGTCTTGCTGCGCGCCGCCGTCAAAACACCACCCCGTCCATCAGCTTGCGCGCCGTGCGCAGCAACGCCGCGCGCGTCACCGCGCCGCTTTCGTCAACGTCGAGCACGCAGCTCATCTCGCCGGTCGGATGCTCGACGGAGATCAGCCTCCGCGCGCCCTCCGGCATCACGGCAACCACGGCGGCGGGAGAGCCCTCGATCAGGCAGGCGGTCGCCACGCTCACCGCGCCGAGCACGCCGATGCTGGCGTGCGCGCGGTGCGGAATGAAGCTGCGCACCGCGATCGTCCCGCCGCCGCGCGGCGGCGCCACCAGCATCATCTTCGGCACTGATTTCGCCGCCACGTCACCGAGGTTCATCATCGGCCCGGCCTTCAGGCGGATCGCCTCGATCCGCGCCTTGAGCGCAGACGCGGCGTCGAGCACCTCGCGGCTCTCGTAGCCGCTCGCGCCCACGTCCGCCGCCCGCATCACCACGCAGGGCATCCCGTTGTCGATGAGCGTGCAGGGCACGCCCTCGATCACGTCGACGGCGTTTCCGGTCGGCAGCAGCGCGCCGCAACTCGACCCCGCCGTATCGCGGAACGCGAGCGGCACGGGCGCATGGGCGCCGGGCACGCCGTCGATGCGCGCCTCCCCTTCGTAAGTCACGACGCCGCCGGGCGTGCTGACGGTCGCGACCGCGATCTGGCCGGTGTTTTCCATGTAGATGGAGACATTCGTCTCGCCGTCCTCCGCCTTCACCAGCCCGCGCTCGATTGCGAACGGGCCGACGCCCGCGAGGATGTTGCCGCAGTTCTGCGCGTCGCTGACGATGGCTTCGTCCACGAACACCTGAAGGAACAGGTAATCGACATCCACGCCCGGCCGCGCGGACTTCGAGACGACGGCGACCTTGCTGGCGAGCGGATCGGCGCCGCCCATGCCGTCGATCTGGCGCGGATCGGGCGAACCCATGATGCGAAGCAGCAGCGCGTCGCGCGAGGCGGGGTCTTGCGGCAGATCGGACGCGAGAAAGTAACCGCCCTTCGACGTGCCGCCGCGCATCCACATGCAGCGCACGCCGTCAGACATATTTGAGGCCCATCGCCACGAGCTTCTCGCGCATCGCATAAATGTCGAGCCCGAGTTCCCCGGCGGCGAGGCGTTCCCGCTTTGCGACCTCGGCGGCCTCGCGCCCTTCCGCCTTCGCCAGCGTTTCGGCGGCGGACGCGCGCGGCACCACGCAGACGCCGTCGTCGTCCGCCACGATCACGTCACCCGCCGCGATCGCCGCTCCGGCGCAGACGATCGGCACGTTCACCGAGCCGAGCGTCGCCTTCACCGTTCCTTGCGCGAACACCGCCTTCGACCAGACCGGGAAACCCATTTCGGTGAGGTCGCGCACATCGCGCACGCCCGCGTCGATGACGAGCCCCCGGCAGCCGCGCGCTATCGCCGACGTCGCCAGCAGGTCGCCGAAATAGCCGTCCTCGCAGGGGCTGGTCGGCGCCAGCACGAGGATGTCGCCGGGCCGGAGCTGCTCGATGGCGACATGCACCATCCAGTTGTCGCCGGGCGGCGCCGAGATCGTCACCGCCGAGCCCGCGATGCGCGCGCCCGCGTAGATCGGCCGGATGCGGCTGGCGAGCAGGCCCGTGCGCCCCTGCGCCTCGTGCACCGTGGCGACGCCGCAGCGCGCCAGCCCGTCGATGACGCCGGCCTCGGCGCGCGCGATGTTCTGGACGACGATCCCGGACATGGGCCCTCCCTTTATACCGCACATCGGATGCGCCCGCTCCGCCCGGCCCGCAATTCGGAACTGTGCACCCGCCATAGGCTGATGCTAATTGTTGTCCCGTGGACTACTGGAACCTCAATCTGCGTCACCTCGGCGCCCACGCCATCGTCGCGCGCGCGGGCAGCATCTCGGCGGCCGCGCGCATCATCGGCCTCACCCAGCCCGCGATCACCGAAGCGCTCGCGCGGCTGGAGGACCGGCTCGGCCTCGGCCTGTTCGAGCGCATCCCTTCGGGCATGTCGCCGACCGAGGCCGGGCGCCTGCTCGCCGGGCGGGCGGAGGCCGCGCTCGCGCGGATCGGCTCGCCGCGCGTGACGATGGCGCAGCTCCGCGCGCTGCTCGCGGTCGCGGAAAGCGGCGGCTACGCGGGGGCGAGCCTCGCGACCGGCCTCGCCGAGCCTTCGCTGCACCGCGCGGTCCGCGACCTGTCGGTGGCGCTGCGCCGCACCCTCGTCGAGCGGCGCGGGCGCAGCGTGGCCCTGACGGCGGGCGGCAGGCGCACGGTCCGCGCGTTCCGGCTCGCGCGCGCCGAACTCGTCGCCGCGCTCTCGGAGCTCGATGCGCTGAGGGGCCGCGAGAGCGGGCGCATCGTTGTCGGCGCCATGCCGCTGTCGCGCGCGCGGCTGCTGCCCGGCGCCATCGCCGCGTTCCACCGCGCCCACCCCGGCGTCACCGTCGCCATCGTCGAAGGCTCGCACGCCGAACTCATCGAGCCGTTGCGCGACGGCGAGCTCGACCTGCTCGTCGGGGCGCTGCGTACACCCGAGCCCGGCGGCGACGTCGCGCAGCAGCCGCTGTTCGACGATCATCCGATCGTGGTGTCGCGCACCGGGCACCCGCTGACGCGGACGAAGACGCCGGGCATCGCGGCGCTCGCCCGCTACCCGTGGACGATCGCCGCGCCTGGCACGCCGCTGCGCGCCCAGTGGGAACGGATGTTCCGGGAGAGCGGCGTCGCTCTGCCGGACGTACCCGTCGAATGCGGATCGGTGATGACGATCCGGCAGATCCTGCTCGAAAGCGACTTCCTGACCTTGCTGTCGCGCGATCAGGTCGCGGTAGAGCTGGAGGCGGGCTGGCTCGTGAAGCTTTGCGACACGCCGCCCGGCCTCAAGCGCACGATCGGCATCACCACCCGCGCCGGATGGCGGCCCACCGCCGCGCAGCAGGTATTCTTGGACGCCCTGAAGCGCTGCGCCGGAACACTCTGAATTCGCTAAAACCTATACCCCGGGTCGCGTTCCGATTAGCGGGCCGGGAGCGCCCGTGCGCATATGCCCGGCATGGCTCACAGGATCGCCCTCATCGGTTTCGGCGAAGCGGCGCAGGCGTTCGCCGCGGCGGCGGGGTGGAACGGCGATGCGGCGGCTTTCGACATCAAGACGGAGGCCGCGGAGACGCGCGATGCGAAACGCGCCGATTATGCGAGGCTGGGCGTTGCCGGATGCGCGCGCGCGCGTGAGGCGCTTGCCGGAGCGCCCGCCGTGCTGTCGCTGGTGACGGCGGACGCCGCGCTTGCCGCAGCGCGGGAGAATGCGGGCCACCTCGGCACAGGCGCGCTCTGGTTCGACATGAACAGCGTCGCGCCCGAAACCAAGCGCGCCGCCGAAGCGGCGATCGCGGCGGCGGGCGGGCGCTATGTCGACGCCGCGGTGATGGCGCCCGTGCATCCGAAGCGCACGTCCGTGCCGCTGCTCGTCTCGGGGCCGCACGCGGAGGCGGGCGCCGCCGCCCTCGGCGATCTCGGCTTTCGGGACGTCCGCTGCGTCGGCGCGCATGTCGGCGCCGCGTCGGCGATCAAGATGATCCGCTCGGTGATGGTGAAGGGCATCGAGGCGCTGACCGCCGAATGCGTGCTCGCCGCGCACCGCGCCGGGGTCGTCGACGAGGTGCTGTCCTCGCTCGGCGAAGATTGGGGGCGGAAGGCCGATTACAATCTCGAACGGATGCTCGCGCACGGCCTGCGCCGCGCCGCCGAGATGGCAGAATCCGCGCGCACGCTCGAAGACCTCGGCATCGCTCCGCTCATGACGCGCGGCACGATTTCCCGCCAGCGCAGCCTCGGCGCGCTCGGCATCGCGCCGCCGGAGGGGCTGGCCGCCAAGCTGGCGGCGCTCGATAGCCTGAAAGTACCCGCATGACGCTCGTGATCGACTGCCACGGCCACTACACGACCGCGCCCGAGCCGCACAACGCATGGCGCGAGGCGCAGAAGGCCGCGTTCAAGGCGGGAGGCGCGCCGCCGCCCTACCCCGCCGTTTCCGACGACGCCATCCGCGAAAGCATCGAGCAGAACCAGCTCCGGCTGATCCGCGAGCGCGGCGCGGATATGACCTTGTTCTCGCCGCGCGCCTCCGCGATGGCGCATCATGTCGGCGACGAGGCGGTCAGCGTCGCGTGGTCGCGCGCCTGCAACGACCTCATCGGGCGCGTCGTCGGCCTGTACCCGGAGACATTTGTGGGCGTCTGCATGTTGCCGCAGTCGCCCGCCGCCGATCTTGCCGCCTCGGTCGCCGAACTCGAACGCTGCGTGACCGAGCTTGGCTTCGTCGGCTGCAACCTCAATCCCGATCCCGGCGGCGGGCATTTCAAACACCCGCCGCTCACCGACCGCTACTGGTATCCGATCTACGAGAAGATGTGCGAGCTGGACGTACCCGCGATGATCCACGTCTCGGGTTCGTGCAATTCGGGCCTGCACGCGACGGGCGCCTATTACATCGCCGCCGACACCATCGCTTTCATGCAACTGATCGAGGGCGACCTGTTCCGGGATTTCCCGACGCTGCGCTTCATCATCCCGCACGGCGGCGGCGCGGTTCCCTATCACTGGGGGCGTTATCGCGGGCTCGCCGACATGCTGAAGAAGCCGGACCTTTCCACGTACCTGATGAACAACGTGTTCTTCGACACCTGCGTCTATCACCAGCCGGGCATCGACCTGCTCGCGGACGTGATCGACACGAAGAACATCCTGTTCGGCAGCGAGATGGTGGGCGCCGTGCGCGGCATCGACCCCACGACGGGCCACTACTTCGACGACACCAAGCGCTACATCGACGCGCTGCCGATTAGTGATGCTGACCGCCACGCGATCTTCGAGGGCAATGTGCGCCGCGTGTTCCCGCGCCTCGACACGCTGCTGAAAGGCCGCGGCCTGTGACGCGGGATATTCATGCGTATCTCGCCGAATTCGACGACATACCGGGCACGCGCGTGTTCACCGCCGCACGCGCACGCAAGGGCTATCACCTGAACCAGTTCGCGATGAGCCTGATGAAGGCGGAGAACCGGAAGCGCTTCAAGGCGGACGAAACGGCCTATCTGGACGAATGGCCGCTCACCGAAGCGCAGAAGGCAGCCGTGCTGGCGCGCGATTACAACGCGATGATCGACGAAGGCGGCAACATCTATTTCCTCGCCAAGATCTTCGCGACCGACGGCAAGAGCTTCCAGTACGCGGCGGGCTCGATGACGGGCATGTCGCAGGAAGAGTATGCCGCCATGATGCTCGGCGGCGGGCGCTCGCCCGAGGGCGTCCGCTCGATCCGGGAGAAGCGCTGAGATGGCCCGCATCACCGCCGGAATCGCGACCAGCCACGTCCCCGCCATCGGCGCGGCGATCGACAACGGCCGCACGGGCGAGGATTACTGGAAACCCCTGTTCGCGGGCTACGAATGGGTGAAGCAATACCAGCGGCAGGAAAAGCCCGACGTCGTCGTGCTCGTCTACAACGACCATGCCTCGGCCTTCGACATGAAGGTCATCCCGACCTTCGCGATCGGCTGCGCGGACGAATATGCCATCGCCGACGAGGGCTGGGGGCCGCGTCCGGTGCCGCCCGTGAAAGGCCACGCCGATCTTGCGTGGCATATCGCGCAGTGCTGCATCCTCGACGAATTCGACCTCACCATCATCAACGAGATGGCGGTCGATCACGGGCTGACCGTGCCGCTGTCGCTGGTGTTCGGCGAGGCAAGCGAATGGCCCGCGCGCATCGTGCCGATCGCGGTGAATGTCGTCACCTATCCGCCGCCCTCCGGCAATCGCTGCTGGCTGCTCGGCGAGGCGATCGCGCGGGCGGTGGAGAGTTTCCCGGAAGACCTCAACGTGCAGGTCTGGGGCACCGGCGGCATGAGCCACCAGCTTCAGGGTCCGCGCGCGGGCCTCATCAACAGGGACTGGGATACCGCCTTTCTCGATCGCCTCACCCGCGACCCGGAAGCGCTTCGCCACATGCCGCATATCGAATATCTGCGCGAGGCGGGCTCCGAGGGCATCGAACTCGTCATGTGGCTCATCATGCGCGGCGCGCTCGGGCCGCGCGTCAAGGAACTGCACCGCCACTACCATGTTCCCGCCAGCAACACGGCGGTCGGGCATATCATGCTCGAACCCGAGCCGGCACGAAAGCCAAGGAGATAACCATGAAGATCGCCCTCGCAGGCGCCGGCGCATTCGGCGAAAAGCACCTCGACGCGCTCCGGCTGATCGACGGCGTCGAGGTCGTGTCGGTCGTCGGACGCGTGCTGGAGCCGACGCGGGCCGTCGCCGCGAAGTACGGCGTCGGGCACGCGACCACCGATCTCGCCGAAGCGCTCGCGCTGCCCGGCCTCGACGCCGTGATCCTCGCGACGCCGACGCAGCTTCATGCGAAACAGGCCATCCAGTGCCTGAAGGCGGGCAAGCACGTGCAGGTCGAGATCCCGCTCTGCGACAACCTCGCCGAGGGCGAAGCCGTGCTGAAGGCGCAGCAGGAAACCGGGCTCGTCGCGATGGTCGGCCACACGCGGCGCTTCAACCCGAGCCACCAGTATATCCACAAGAAGATCAAGGCGGGCGAGATCAGCGTTCAGCAGATGGACGTACAGACCTATTTCTTCCGCCGCCGGAACATCAACGCCAAGGGCGAGCCGCGCAGCTGGACCGACCACCTGCTCTGGCACCACGCCGCGCACACGGTCGATCTGTTCGCCTATCAGGCGGGACCCATCGTGCAGGCGAACGCCATCGAAGGGCCGCATCATCCCGAACTCGGCATCGCGATGGACATGTCGATCCAGCTCAAAAGCGGAAGCGGCGCCATCTGCACGCTGTCGCTCTCCTTCAACAACTACGGCCCGCTCGGCACCTTCTTCCGCTACATCTGCGACAACGGCACGTGGATCGCGCGCTACGACGACCTCGTCACCGGGCGCGACGAGGCGGTGGACGTGTCGAAGGTCGACGTCTCGATGAACGGCATCGAGCTACAGGATCGCGAGTTCGTCGCCGCGATCCGCGAGGGCCGCGAGCCGAACGCCGGCGTCGCGCAGGTGATGCCGTGCTACCGGGTGCTGGACGGCCTCGAAAGGCAGCTCGCCGCCGCTTAAGGAATATCGGCGGCCTGCGCCTTGGCGGCCCGGCGCTCCGCGAACCACTGCCGCAGCAGTTCGGCGGTGCAGCCGGTCTGCCCGCCGGTGCCGACCGCCGAGCAGCTGTTCGGCATGGCGGGGCGGCTCGCCTCGTCGAGCGTCCGCACGCGCGCCGTCCACGACTGCGAGGGCGGGTCGGACTTCTTCGTTTCGCGCAGGCGTTTCGGGATGCGGTACTGCTCGCCTTCCGGCTCCCGCGCGCAAACGACGATCTCGTCGCCGTCGGCCTTGGGGCAGGGTTCATTGCCGTAGACGGTGACGTTGCTGATCCGCTTCGGAACGTCCGCGGCGGCAGGATGGGCCGCCGCCAGCACGAGGGCGCCCAGCACGCCGACCAGCGGCCGCTGTCTCCGTACTGCCGCACTGCCGCGCTTCATGATCCCGTCCGCCATCGCTTCGGCGTATCCTTTCGCCTTCGTCCATGAGCGGGGGATGAACGGCAGGCGTCAGCCGCAGGTCGCGAGGAACTCCGCCAGCACGCGGTTGTAGCGGTCGCGGTCCTCGACGAACGGCGCGTGACCGCAATCCTCGAAGTCCTCGAGCCTGCCGCGCGGCGCGAGAGCGGCCGCGGCGCGTCCGATCTCCGGCGCCGCGACGGCATCGAGGCTGCCGACGATCGACAGGAACGACACGTCGAGTGCGGCGAGGATGCCGCGCTGGTCGATGACGTCGAGATCGCGGAGCGCCTCGTCGGCGGAGGGCGCTGCCTCCATGAACTGCGCCCACATCCAGTTCACCACCGCGTCGCCCACCGGCTTCGCGCAGACGCCCTGCGACAGGCCGAGCAGGAAGCTGGCGCGGTCCGCGCGCAGGGTCTCCACCATGCCCGCCACCGTTCCGGCGGGCGCGCCGTGCGGGAAATCGGGGCCCTGCACGTAGCGCGGCGTCGCGCCGCAGGTCGAAACCACGCCCGCGCAGCGCGGCCCGAGCCGGTGTGCCGCCTCGACGGCGACCGCGCC
>JACFNY010000471.1 GCA_019454625.1 Sphingomonadaceae bacterium | reverse complement strand
CCGTCGACATGGGCGGCACCTCGTTCGACGTGGCGCTGGTCCGCAACGGCGTGCCCAGCATGACGACCGAGGGGTCGATCGGCGGCCACCGCGTCGCCTCGCCCAGCCTCGACATCCACACCGTCGGTTCGGGCGGGGGATCGATCGCCTGGATCAACGCCGGCGGCCTCCTGAACGTCGGCCCCAAGAGCGCGGGCGCCTCGCCGGGACCGGCCTGCTACGGCCGCGGCGGGACGCTGCCGACCGTCACCGACGCGAACTACGTGCTCGGATACCTGAACTTCGCCGGCGGCGAGCTGTCGCTCGACGGCGACGCCGCGTGGCGGGCGATCGACGAGCACGTGGCCAAGCCGCTGGGGATCGAGCCCATCGAGGCGGCCTACGGCATCTTCCAGGTGGTCAATGCCGACATGGCGGCGGCGATCTCGGTGGTGTCCGTGCAGCGCGGCTACGACCCGCGCGAGTTCGTGCTGGTCGTCGCGGGCGGGGCCGGGCCGCTCCATGCCGGCGCGATCGCGCGCGACCTCGAGATTCCGCTGATCCAGATCCCGCGCGAATCCTCGGTGTTCTGCGCCGCCGGAATGCTGATCTCCGACCTCAAGCACGACTATGTGCACACCTATGCGCGGGAGTTCGGCGACGTCGACCTCGATGCCGTGACCGCGATCTACCGCGACATCGTCGACAAGGCGATGCAGACGCTCGAGGCCGAGAACGTGCCTCCGCAGCAGACCGTCGTCGAGTATTCGGCCGACCTGCGCTATGTCGGGCAGTTCAACGAGGTCGAGGTCCCCGCCTTCGTCGCCGGCGAATTCACGCGCGGCGCGCTCGACGTGCTGGCGGAGGAGTTTCATCGCCGGCACGACGAACTGTACGGCTACAGCACGCCCGCCGCGCCCGTCGAGGTGATCAACCTCAGGGTCAGCGCGCGCGGCGTCACCGAAAAGCCCTTCGTCGAAAGCCATCCGCGGCATGGCCCCGATCCGTCGGGCGCCAGGACGGGCTATCGCGAGATCTGGATCGACGGCGGCTACACCAACGCGTCGGTCTATGACGGCCTGCAACTGTTCAACGGCAATCTGGTGCCGGGGCCGGCGATCGTGGTTCAGCCCACGACCACCATCCTCGTGCCGTCCGACTTCGAGCTGACCTGCGACGCCGGCAACAACTACCTGATGTATCGGAAGGGTGCCCAGGTCGGCGATCTGCTCCGGCTGCTGGGCGGGGAGGCGAACCAATGAGCACGAACCTCGGAACCATCGAAATCGATCCGATCCTGGTGTCGGTGATCGGAAGCCGCCTCAACGCCATCAGCGAGGAGATCGGCCAGACCATGCTGCGGACATCGCGCTCGCCGATCTTCTCGGAGGCGCGCGACTTCGTCACCGGCATCTTCGACCACCGCCTGCGCCTGATTGCGCAGACCGCCTATATTCCGGTGCTGATGGGAACGCTGCCCTCGGCCCTGCGCGGCATCGTCGACGAGTTCGGCGACGATATCGACCGTCCGCTGAAAAAATCGGACGGCAGCTACACG
>JACFNY010000022.1 GCA_019454625.1 Sphingomonadaceae bacterium | reverse complement strand
GCGGCTTCAGGCGCGGCTGGCCCTTCTTGCCCTCGAGGCTTTCGAGCAGCGCGGTTTCCTCGCCGCAGATGTACGCGCCCGCGCCGCGATGCACGAACACGTCGAAATCGTAGCCGGAGCCGCAGGCGTTCTTGCCGATGAAGCCCTTGTCGTAGGCCTGCTCCACGGCGGCGAACAGCGTTTCCGCCTCGCGGATGAACTCGCCGCGGATGTAGATATAGGCGGCGCTCGCACGCATCGCGAAGCCGGCGATCAGCGCGCCCTCGATCAGCTTGTGCGGATCGTGGCGGATGATCTCGCGGTCCTTGCACGAGCCGGGCTCGGACTCGTCGGCGTTGATGACGAGATAGGACGGGCGGTCCTCGCGCGGCTCCTTGGGCATGAACGACCACTTGAGGCCGGTCGGGAAGCCCGCGCCGCCGCGCCCGCGAAGGCCGGACGCCTTCACCTGCTCGATGATCCAGTCCTGCCCTTTGGCGAGGATGTCCCTGGTGCCGTCCCAGTCGCCGCGCTTCAGCGCGCCTTTGACGCCCCAGTCCTGCCAGCCGTAGAGGTTGGTGAAGATGCGGTTCTTGTCCTCAAGCGGCGCGATGGTCATGCCATGTAATCCTTGAGGCAGGTCTGCCCGCCGACAGGCGCGCTGTTCTGGCGGTCGATCTGCGGGCCGGGCTTCGGCGTCCCGCCCGCGGCAAGCTCGTCGAGGATGCGCGTCATGCTGTCGTAGTCGAGGTCTTCGTAGTTGTCGTCGTTGATCTGCACCATCGGCGCGTTGGCGCAGGTACCCATGCACTCGACCTCGGTGAGCGTGAACAGCCCGTCCTCCGTGGTGTGGCCCTTCGCGAGGCCCTTGTCCTTGCAGGCGCGCATCACCTCGTCGGAGCCGCGCAGCATACAGGGCGTCGTGCCGCAGACCTGCACGTGATGGCGGCCGACGGGGACGAGGTTGTACATGGTGTAGAAGGTCGCGACCTCGAGCACGCGGATGTAGGGCATCCCCAGCATCCTCGCGACGAACTCCATCACCGGGATCGGCAGCCAGCCCTGCGTCTTCGTCTGCGCGCCGACCTGACGCTGCGCGAGATCGAGGAGCGGCATCACGGCGGACTGCCTCCGCGCCTCCGGATAGCGCGCGAGGATCACCTTCACGCGCCGCGCGTTCTCCGGCGTCCAGTCGAAGCCGTCGAACGCATGGTGCTGTTCGGGCGTTGCGGAATGCGCGTGACTCACCGGTCGACCTCACCGAAAACGATGTCGAGACTGCCGAGCACGGCGGGCGCGTCGGCGAGCATGTGGCCCTTCAGGAGGAATTCCATCGCCTGGAGGTGCGAGAAGCCCGTGGGGCGGATCTTGCAGCGGTACGGCTTGTTGGTGCCGTCAGCCACCATGTAGACGCCGAGCTCGCCCTTGGGGCTTTCGGTCGCGACGTAGACCTCGCCCGCCGGGACGTGGAAGCCTTCGGTGTAGAGCTTGAAGTGGTGGATGAGCGCCTCCATCGAGCGCTTCATCTCGCCGCGCTTCGGGGGGACCACCTTGCGGTCGAGGCTGGCGACCGGCCCTTCCGGCATCTCCTTGAGGCACTGCTTGATGATCCGCAGCGACTGCTTCATCTCCTCGAGGCGGACCATGAAACGGTCGTAGCAGTCCCCGGCCTTGCCGACCGGCACGTCGAACTCCATGCGGTCGTAGACGTCATAGGGCTGCGACTTGCGCAGGTCCCACGGCAGGCCCGAGCCGCGGATGCAGGGACCGGAAAAGCCCCACGCCACCGCGTCCTGCTCGCTGATCACGCCGATGTCGACGTTGCGCTGCTTGAAGATGCGGTTGTCGCAGATCAGCACCTCGAAGTCGGCGAGCGCCTTGGGGAAGGCATCGGCCCAGTCCGCGATGTCGGCGATCAGCTTGGGCGGCAGGTCCTGATGGACGCCGCCGGGCCGGAAGTAGGCCGCGTGGAAGCGCGCGCCGGAGGCCCGCTCGTAGAAGCCGAGCAGTTCCTCGCGCTCCTCGAACATCCACAGGATCGGCGTCAGCGCGCCGACGTCCATGGCGTGCGCCGTGGTGTTGAGAAGATGGTTGGCGATGCGCGTCAGCTCCGCGAACAGCACTCGGATGTACTGGGCGCGAAGCGGCACCTCGATGTCGAGCAGCTTTTCGACCGCGAGCACGTAGCTGTGCTCCATCGACATCGGCGACACGTAGTCGAGCCGGTCCATGTAGGGCAGCGCCTGGAGATACGTCTTGTACTCCATCAGCTTCTCGGTGCCGCGGTGCAGCAGGCCCACATGGGGATCGCAGCGCTCGACGATCTCGCCGTCCAGCTCCATCACCAGACGAAGCACGCCGTGCGCCGCCGGGTGCTGCGGCCCGAAGTTGATCGTGTAGTTCTGGATCTCGACGTCGCCGGTCGTGGCGGGCGTCGTGGTCGCGGCTTCGGCCATCAGCTCACCTTCCCTTCCGCCTTCTCATCGCCGGGCAGCACGTAGTCGGCGCCTTCCCACGGGCTCATGAAGTCGAAGCTGCGGAAATCCTGCGCCAGCTTCACGGGCTCGTAGACGACGCGCTTGTGCTCTTCGGAGTAGCGCAGTTCGACATAGCCGGTGAGCGGGAAGTCCTTGCGGAACGGGTGCCCGGTGAAGCCGTAGTCGGTGAGGATGCGGCGGTGGTCCGGATTGCCGTCGAAGCGGACGCCGTACATGTCCCACACCTCGCGCTCCAGCCAGCCCGCCACCGGCCAGAGATCGACGACGGAGGGAACCGGGTGCTTCTCGTCGGTGAGCGTCTTCACGCGGATGCGGCGGTTCCTCGTCAGTGACAGCAGGCAGTAGTTGACCTCGAAGCGCTCGGGACGCTCCGGATAGTCGACGCCCGTGATCTCCATGAGCTGCTGGTATTCGAGGCCCGGCGTGTCGCGCAGCGTCTCCAACGCCTTGTAGAGGTCGCGGCGGTGGACGGTGAGTGTCACCTCGAACGCGTGCTCGGCCGCATCGGAGAGGAGATCGCCGAGCGCGGCGCGCGCGGCGTCGATGACCCCTTCATCGGAGGACGTGCGGGGCGCAGGGCTTTTCATCGTTCGAACGTCCCCACGCGGCGGATCTTCCGCTGGAGCTGAAGGATGCCGTAGAGCAGCGCCTCGGCGGTCGGCGGGCAGCCCGGCACGTAGATGTCCACCGGCACGATGCGGTCGCAGCCGCGCACCACCGAATAGCTGTAGTGATAATAGCCGCCGCCGTTGGCGCAGCTTCCCATCGAGATGACGTAGCGCGGCTCCGACATCTGGTCGTAGACGCGGCGGAGCGCCGGGGCCATCTTGTTGCAGAGCGTGCCCGCGACGATCATCACGTCCGACTGGCGTGGGCTGGCGCGCGGCGCGGCGCCGAAGCGCTCCAGATCGTAGCGCGGCATACTCGAGTGCATCATCTCGACCGCGCAGCAGGCAAGGCCGAAGGTCATCCACCACAGCGAGCCGGTGCGCGCCCAGTGGAACAGCTCTTCGGTCGAGGTGACGAGGAAGCCCTTGTTGGACACCTCGCTGTTGATGTCGTCGACGAAGCCCCGATCCGGCATGACGATACCGGAGCCGGCAGGCGCCATTCGGGTCTCTACTCCCATTCCAGCGCGCCCTTTTTCCATTCGTAGATGAAGCCGATGGTGAGGATGCCGAGGAACACCATCATCGACGCCCAGCCGAAGATGCCCGTCACGCCGAGGCTGACCGCCCACGGGAACAGGAACGCGACCTCCAGATCGAAGATGATGAACAGGATCGACACCAGATAGAAGCGCACGTCGAACTGGCGGCGCGCATCCTCGAAAGCCGGGAAGCCGCATTCGTATTCGGCGAGCTTGTTCGGGTCCGGCTTGTTCACGCCGGTGAGGTTCGAGACGAGCACGGGCAGGCCCACGAAGACGCCCGACAGCAGCACCGCGACGCCCAGAAACAAGAGGATCGGCAGATACTCCGCCGCGACCGATTGCATACGCGATTCCCTGATGTTCGCGGCGCTTTTAGGCGCGTGTCAGCGGGCTTGCAAGGCTGTAAGCCTGCCTTTTGAGCTCAGTTTGCTGCGCCGCGAAGCGCCCCGCCGACGAGTTTATGCAAACGACTCTGAATAGCACCATTGGACGCGATAACTTCGCGCCTTTCGATGGGCCTGTCGCCGCCGCGATAGTCGCTGACGAAACCCCCGGCTTCGCGCACGAGAAGGATGCCGGCACCCACGTCCCAGCTGTTCAGGCCCGCCTCCCAGTAACCGTCGTAACGGCCCGCGGCGACCCATGCGAGGTCGAGCGCCGCCGACCCGAAACGCCTTATGCCTGCGACATTTGGCGCCACCGCCTGAAGGATCGAATCGAACTGCTCGAAATCGCCGTGCCCGCGGAACGGAACGCCGGTCGCGATCAGGCAGTCGCCGAGGTCCTTGCGCGCCGAGACGCGAAGGCGCTGGTTCTGGAGCCACGCGCCCCTGCCCGCCTCCGCCCAGAAGCTCTCGTCGGTAAGCGGCTGATAGACGAGGCCCGAGACGATCTGCCCGTCCTGCTCCACCGCGATGGTGATGGCGAAGTGCGGGATGCCGTGCAGGAAGTTGGACGTGCCGTCGAGCGGATCGACGATCCAGCGCGGGCGCGAGGGATCGCCCTCGATCTCGCCACCTTCCTCCAGCACCAGTCCCCAGTCGGGGCGCGCCTGACGGAGCACCTCGACGATGGTCTTCTCGGCGGCACGGTCGGCGTTCGACACGAAGTCCGACGGGCCCTTGCGGGAAACCTGGAGCTGCGACACCTCATTGAAATCACGGCGCAGCCGCGGCGCGGCCTTGCGCGCGGCCTTGTCCATGATGGTGATGAGGGCGGAATGGGCAGGCATGAGGAATCCGATCAGTCGGCGCGGCGGACGTAGGTCTGCTCGTAGACGTCGACGACGATGCGCGTGCCCGACGCGATGTGCGGCGGCACCATGATGCGCACGCCGTTGTCGAGCACGGCGGGCTTGTAGCTGGACGAGGCGGTCTGGCCCTTCACCACGGCGTCGGCCTCCACGATGGTCGCCTCGACCTGATCGGGGAGCTGCACGGAAAGCGGCCTTTCCTCATAGAGTTCCATGACGACGTCCATGCCGTCCTGCAGGAAGGCGGCGGCATCGCCGAGAAGGTCCTGCGGCAGCGAGACCTGCTCGTAGGTCTCCTTGTCCATGAAGGTCAGCATGTCGCCTTCGGCGTAGAGGAACTGGAAGTCCTTGGTGTCGAGGCGGACGCGCTCCACCGTTTCCGACGAGCGGAAGCGGACGTTGGTCTTGCGGCCGTCGACGAGGTTCTTCAGCTCGACCTGCATGTAGGCGCCGCCCTTGCCGGGCTGCGTGTGCTGGATCTTCACAGCGCGCCACAGCCCGCCTTCATATTCGATGATGTTGCCGGGACGGATGTCCACGCCGCTGATCTTCATGGGTTCAATCCTGAGAAAGAAAGGTCGCGCGGCTTCTATCAGCGCACGGGCGCGGGCTCAAGGACGCTCTGAAACGCTTTCACGCCTACTGCCGGCCCTTCGGGATGCGCCCAGACGGCGCTGGAAACAGCGAGAAAATCGGCGCCCGCCTCCACGAGTGGTCGGGCATTCTCAGCCGTGATGCCGCCGATGGCGACGCATGGGATTTCGCTGATCGTCGTCCACCACGACAGGATCGACGGGTCCGGGCGGTGCGTCGTCGCCTTGGTGGCGGTGGGATGGAAGGCGCCGAACGCCACGTAGTCCGCGCCCGCTTCGCCCGCCTCCATCGCGAGGTGGCGACTGTCGTGGCAGGTGACGCCGATCTGTGCGTCGTGGCCGAGCAGGCCGCGCGCGGCGGCGACGCTGCCGTCCGTCTGGCCGAGGTGCACGCCGTCCGCGCCGAGGTCCTTCGCGAGATCGGCGCGGTCGTTCAGGATGAAGGCGACGTTATAGGCCGCGAGGATCGGCTTCAACGCCACCCCGGCGCGCAGGATCTCCATGTCCGGCACGTCCTTCAGCCGAAGCTGGAACGCCGCGACCCGGCCCGCGTCGAGCGCGGCTTTCAGCCTTTCGGGGAAGCCCGGATCATAACGCTCCGGCGAGATCAGATAGAGCTGGCACGGCGGGCGTGCCTCGCGCTCGAAGCGGTCGGCAAAGCCGGGGTCGAGCGCCAGATCGTCTTCACCGGTCACAGGCCATGTCCTCCCACGGGCCGCGTCGTCCGGCCATTGTCCATACCCGCGATCAACGGGCGCGCCTTCCGGATCGCGTCCTTCACGGCCGGAAGACCGAGCGAGGCGGTATGGCTCTCGGCGCTGTCCCAGACTTCCGTGATCCAGATCGCATCGGCGTCTTCCGGGTCTTCCGCCACGATGTAGCTGAGGCAGCCGGGCATGGCATCCACGCCTTCGAGCAGGATCGCGATGAGCGCATCTCTCTGGCCCGGCACCGCGATCATGCGGCCGATGATGCCGTGCATGGCGCCGCGCTCGGCTGCGCCCGACGAGCCTGCACCGAGCAGCGCCGTCATCGAGCCGGCGACAAAGGTCCGCCGCCCAACCCTGCTCATTCGCCGTCCACCACTGCGATCAGGAACCCGTCCCAGCCCTTGCTGCCGACGGTCTGGATCGCCGTTGCCGTCAGGCGGGGCTCGGCGGCAACGGCATCGAACAGCGCGCGCGTGCCGAGAACGGCGGCATCGCCGCTCGCCGTGTCCGCCACGCGGCCTTCCCGCACGCCGTTGTCGACGATGACGAGCCCGCCGGGCCGCGTCAGTGCGAGCGCGGCTTTCAGGTAAGCGACATTGTTCGGCTTGTCGGCGTCGATGAACACGAGGTCGAACGGTCCCTCGCCCTCCGCTTCCATGCGCGAAAGCGTCTCCACGGCCGGGCCGACGCGGATCTCGACCTTGTCGCCGATGCCCGCCGCATCGAGGTTGGCGCGCGCGACTTCGGCATGGTGCGGGTCGATTTCCAGCGTCACGAGGACGCCGTGGCCGGGAAGCGCGCGGGCGAGTCAGATCGTCGAATAGCCGCCAAGCGTACCGACCTCCAGAATCCGCCACGCACCGATCCCGCGCGCGAGGACGTGGAGCAGCTTGCCCTGCGCCGCCGACACGTCGATGGCG
Source organism: Sphingomonadaceae bacterium (assembly GCA_019454625.1). Lineage (GTDB taxonomy): Bacteria > Pseudomonadota > Alphaproteobacteria > Sphingomonadales > Sphingomonadaceae > Sphingosinicella. The sequence goes on along the minus strand of JACFNY010000022.1, from coordinate 6,686 downwards.
GGGAGCCCTTCGGCGGCGTTGCGGGCAAGGGCCGCGTCGAGCGCCGGGTCGCCGCCGATCAGACGGTCGGCGATAAAGGCGTCAACGTCGGCCCAACCCGCCGACACGGGGCCTATTCCTTGCCCTTGTAGATGGCCACCAGCTTCGCGAGCATGGCGAGCGCCTCGTCGCGCGGGCGCTGGAAGGTGTTGCGGCCGATGATCGAGCCGTTGCCGCCGCCGTCGCGGATGTCGCGCGCGTCCTGATAGACGGCGTCGGAGCCCTTCGCGGCGCCGCCCGAGAAGACGACGATGCGGCGGCCGTTGAAGCAGGACTTCACGACATGCGCCACGCGCTTCGCCTGCGTGGAGGCGTCCAGCTTCTCGTAGGCCTTCTGCGCGTCCTTCTGCTCGATGTGCGCGGTCGGCAGCTTCACCTTGATGATGTGCGCGCCGAGCAGCGCCGCCATGTGCGCCGCATAGGCGCCGACGTCGAGCGCAAGCTCGCCGTCCTTCGAGAGCTTGCCGCCGCGCGGATAGGACCAGATCACGGTGGCGAGGCCCACCGACTTCGCCTCGGCGGACATCTCGCGGATTTCCTCCATCATGTCGAACACCTCGTCGGCGCCCGGATAGATGGTGAAGCCGATCGCCGAGCAGCCGAGGCGCAGCGCGTCGTCGACCGTGCCGGTCACGGCCTGGTTGATCGAGGTCGCCCACGAGTTGGACGAGTTCACCTTGAGGATCGTCGGGATCTGGCCCGCGAACGTGTCGGCGCCCGCCTCGATCATGCCGAGCGGCGCGGCATAGGCGGAAAGCCCAGCGTCGATGGCGATCTGGTAGTGGTAGTGCGGGTCGTAGGCCGGTTCGTTGACGGCGAAGCTGCGCGCCGGGCCGTGCTCGAAGCCCTGATCGACGGGGAGGATGATGAGCTTGCCGGTGCCGCCGAGCTGGCCCTGCATCAGGATGCGGGCGAGGTTCGCCTTGGTGCCGGGGTTGTCGCTTTCATAGTTCGAAAGGATGGCCTTCACGGCCTTCGTCATCTTCATGCGTCGTCCTCGTCGCTGGGGTTTGTCCGGTTCCGGCGGGTGATACAGAGTCGGGCCGCGCATCGCAACGACCTCGCGCCCGATATGGGCCCAATACGGAAATGTTCGGCTAGTTGAGTGCGGCGAGCGTGAACCCGGCCTCGCTGCGGCCGAGCACCATCGTCCAGAAGCGGCCCTTGGTGGGCGAGCAGGCATAGCCGATGCCGACATCGGTGACGTCGTCCAGCATCATGTTGTCGTGGTGGCCGGGGCTCTTGTCCCATGCGACGACCACGGCGTGCGAGGTCGGGAGGTTCCACGCGACGTTCTCGGCGCGCGGTACGCCGTCGAAGCGCGCGCGCTCGGCGCGGTCGACGAAGCTGCTGCCGTCCGAACCGCTGTGCGAAAGCTTGCCCCACCCGGCGAGATCGTCGGAATGGCGCTGCGCGGCGCGGGTGAGCGCCATGTTGACGCGCACCGGCGACAGGCCCTGCGCACGGCGCAGGTCGTTGAGCGCGTCGACGGCCTCCGCAGGCTTCACGTCGCCCGCCGCGCACCAGCTCTGCTTCGCGACCGCAACGGTCGAGAACCCCGCGGCCGCGGCAGGCGTGGCGATCAGGAACGCGACAGTGGCGAGACGCATAAGCATGGCACCGACCTTCGCCGGAAAGGCTTAAGGTCGGGTTTTAAGAAATGGTTAACGGGGCAGGTGCGCGGAACGTCAGAGAACAGGTGCGGCCTCCGACGGTTCGGCTTGCGTTTCAGGGGACGACGCCTCCGCCGGTTGTCCGGAAACCGCCTCTCCCGCTTCCGCATCGGCTGGTGCCGCAGCTTCAGCCGGTGCCGCAGGCGTCGGATCGGGCAGTCTTTCGACGCCCGCCAGATCCCAGCGGGTCATCATCTGCCCGGCGCAGGCATAGGTGGCGCCGTTCCGCAGAACGGCGGGCTTCATCGCCCCCGCAAGCACGGGCTGGCTCGCCGCCAGGGTCCGGCGGGCATCGTCCGGGAAGCTCGTGTGGTTGAGGCCGTCATACCTCGCGCCGCTCGAAAGCCGGGCATTGATGTACGGAACGAAGTCCCCGACGTAGACGACCTCGCCTTTCCCGACATGGAAGGTCGGCGCACCGAAGCAGTTTGTGGAAAACGGCAATCCCGGCTGGCCGGGCGGCGTCATGGCATTGATCACGTAGTCGCCGGCGGTGATGCGGTGCACCTGCACCTCGTATCCGGCCTTCTTGTCGGCGCTTTTGACGTCGAGAATGTAAGTCGTGGTGTCGCCGGTCTTTTTCGCGTCGCGGGGCCGGTAGACGATGTCCCGCTTCTCCACGTCGTAGCGGTAGAACTGGACGCTGGCCGACCGCCCCAGGCTCGGCGCATCGACGCGGCGAAAGCCGAAGACGACCGCACCCTCGCCTTCGCCGAGGGCCACCGGCGCCGCCGGATCGACCTTCTTGCCGGTCCACACGACACCCGGACCCGCGAGCGGCGCATCCAGTTTCAGGCTCGGGTCGTCCGCCTGCGTGAAGCCGTCCCGCGCGGTGATCCTGCCCTCGACCGCTTCGGCGCCGACCATCCGGTCGAAAAAGGCGCTCCGCTCGGCGTCGGCCATCGCCGCGAGCCTTGTCGAGTCCGCGGCAGGCAGCTCGACGAGCCGCCAGCCCTTGATGAGCAGGCAGGACCGGCGATTGGCGCGGCGCTGCTCGCCTTCCACGATGGCGCTGCCGATCAGCCCGCCGAGACCAGCCCCGATGCCCGCGGCCATCGGCGAGACGTAGGCCGGGTTGTAGACGTAGGTCGCCGTTCCCGAAGGCGTGCGCGAGCCGCGCGCGATCAGGCGGCAGGTCTGCCAATCGGCGTCGTACTCGGCGCGCGTCGCGCCCGGCTTGTTGTAGAAGCGCGTGTCCTTGAGATCGCGCGCGGCGTCCTTCGCGATCTCCTCGGGCGTGTCCTCCGGATCGGCCGGGGGCTGCTGCGCGACGGGCGGACCGCCCGTGCCCCCGATCGGCACCGGCATCACCTGATACTGCGCATATGCCGCCTGCTGCGCAGCGCCTGCGAGCAGAACCACGCCGACCGCGGCCCGTAAGTACATGAATCCCCCCAAGTTCACGCCACCCGGAACGGGCGGCGCAAACATGGTTATTATCTGCCGTTACGCACCTGTAAAGACCGGCCCATGCGCCCGGACGGAATTATGCCCGCAGCGCTTCCACGCCCGGCAGCGCCTTGCCTTCCATCCATTCGAGGAAGGCGCCGCCCGCGGTCGAGACGAAGCTGAAGCTGTCCGCCACGCCTGCGTGGTTGAGCGCCGCGACCGTGTCGCCGCCGCCCGCCACGGAGACGAGGCTTCCGGCTTCGGTGAGCGCCGCCGCCGTGCGGGCGAGCGCGACGGTGGCCGCGTCGAACGGTTCCAGCTCGAAGGCGCCGAGGGGCCCGTTCCACACCAGCGTGCGGCAGGTCTTGAGCGCGTCCGACAGCGCCTCGACGGCGGCGGGGCCGATGTCGAGGATCATCTCGTCCGCACCGACCTCGTGGACGTTGACGGTGCGGTTCGCGGCGTTCGCCTTGAATTCCTTCGCCACCACCACGTCGTAGGGCAGATGCACGGTGCAGCGCGCCGCGCCGGCCTTGGCGAGGATGCCGAGGGCCACGTCCCTCAGGTCGTGCTCGCAGAGCGACTTGCCCACGTCCACGCCGCGCGCGGCGAGGAAGGTGTTCGCCATGCCGCCGCCGATGATGAGGTGATCGACCTTGCCGACGAGGTTGTTGAGCACGTCGAGCTTCGAGGACACCTTGGCGCCGCCGACGACCGCCGCGACCGGGCGCTCGGGATCGCCGAGCGCGGCTTCCAGATGCTCGAGCTCCGCCTGCATCGAGCGCCCCGCATAGGCCGGAAGCATGTGCGCCAGCCCCTCGGTGGAGGCGTGCGCGCGGTGCGCGGCGGAGAAGGCGTCGTTGACGTAGAGGTCGCCGAGCTTCGCGATTTCCGCGACGAGCGCCGGGTCGTTCTTCTCCTCGCCCGCCTCGAAACGGGTGTTTTCGAGAACGGCGATCTCGCCGGGCGCCATCAGGCCCACCGCCTGCTCGGCGGCCGGACCCTTGCACTCGGTGACGAAGCCCACCGTGCGGCCGAGCACCTTCGCGAGCGCCGACGAGATCGGCGACAGGCTGAATTCCGCGCTTTCGCCCTTCGGTCGCCCGAAGTGTGAGAGCACCAGCACGATCGCGCCCTTGTCGGCGAGCTCGGCGATGGTCGGCTGCGCGGCGCGCAGGCGGGTGTCGTCGCTGACCTTCCCCGCCTGCATCGGCACGTTGAGATCGGCGCGGACGAGGACGCGTTTGCCGCTCACGTCCCCGATGTCGTCGAGCGTCCGGAACTTCGCCATGATCAGAGGAACGCCGCGATGGCTTTCGCGGTATCGACCATGCGGTTCGAGAAGCCCCACTCGTTGTCGTACCAGGAAACGACGCGCACGAGCTTGCCTTCGAGCACGGCGGTTTCGAGGCTGTCGATGGTCGAGGATGCCGGCGTGTGCTGGTAGTCGATCGAAACCAGCGGCTCGTCGGAATAGCAGAGGATGCCCTTCAAGGGGCCGCTTTCGGACGCCGCCTTCAGGATGGCGTTCACCTCGTCCTTCGTCGTGTCGCGCTTCGGCGTGAAGGTGAGGTCGACGAGGCTGACGTCCGGCGTCGGCACGCGGATCGCCGAACCGTCGAGCTTGCCCTTCAGTTCGGGAAGCACCTCGCCCACGGCGCGGGCGGCGCCGGTCGTCGTCGGGATCATCGACATGGCAGCGGCGCGGGCGCGGCGCAGGTCGTCGTGGATCTGGTCGAGGATCTTCTGGTCGTTCGTGTAGGCGTGGACGGTGGTCATCAGGCCGCGCTCGATGCCGAGCGCGTCGTTCAGCACCTTGGCGACGGGCGCGAGGCAGTTCGTCGTGCAACTCGCGTTCGAGACGATCGTGTGCCCGGCTTCGATCTTGTCGTGGTTCACGCCGAAGACGACGGTGAGGTCGACGTTCTTGCCCGGCGCCGAAATCAACACCTTCTTCGCGCCCGCCGCGATGTGCTTCTCGGCCGAGGCACGGTCCGTGAAGAAGCCGGTGCACTCGAGCGCGATGTCGACGCCGTTCGCGGCGTGCGGCAGGTTCGCCGGGTCGCGCTCGGCAGAGACCTTGATGCGCTTGCCGTCGATGACGAGATCGTTGCCGTCCACCTCGACGGTGCCCGGATAAGTGCCGTGCACGGAATCGCGCTTGAACAGCAGGGCGTTCGACTTCGCGCTCGAAAGGTCGTTGATCGAGACCAGTTCCAGCCCGCTTTCCGGGCGCTCCAGAATGGCCCGCGCCACAAGACGCCCGATGCGGCCGAATCCGTTGATCGAAACCTTCGCCATGTCTCTCGTACTCCTGTTCCTGATTTAAGCGAGCCTTCCCCGGACCGCCTTCGCGATGGCGTCGGCGGTCAATCCGAATTTCTCGAACAAGGCTTCGGCGGGTGCGGACGCGCCGAAGCGGTCGATGCCGAGCCTGAGGCCCTTGCGGCCCGTATAGCGCTCCCAACCGATCGTGGTCCCCGCCTCGACCGAGACGATGAGCGCGTCTTCGGGCAGAATCCCGGCCTGATAATCAGCGCTTTGCAGATCGAAGAGTTCCCAGCACGGCATGGACACGACGTCGCAGCCGATGCCCTCCGCTTCCAGCAGTTCGGCAGCGGCGAGCGCGGCCTGCACCTCGGAGCCGGTGGCGAGGAACACGACCCTGCGCGCAGTGGATGCAGCGCGCAGGCGGTAGGCGCCCTTCGCCGAGAGGTTCTCGCTCGCCTCGCTGCGAACCTGCGGCAGGTTCTGGCGGGACAGCGCGAGCACCGTGGGGCCGCTGTGGTTTTCGAGCGCGAGCGCCCAGCACTCCGCGGTTTCCACGACGTCCGCCGGGCGCATGACGAGCACGTTCGGCATCACGCGCAGGCTCATCACGTGCTCGATCGGCTGGTGCGTCGGGCCGTCCTCGCCGAGGCCGATGGAATCGTGCGTCATCACGTAGATCGCCTGCGCGCGCTGGAGCGCGCTGAGGCGGATCGCCGGGCGGCAATAGTCGGTGAAGACGAGGAAGGTGCCGCCGTAGGGCACGATGCCGCCGTGCAGCGCCATGCCGTTCATCGCGGCGGCCATGCCGAATTCTCGGATGCCGTAGTAGACGTAGCGCCCGCCGTAGTTCGCGGCGTCGAGCGTGCCGAGCCCCTTGGTGAGCGTGTTGTTGGAGCCGGTGAGGTCGGCGGAACCGCCGATCATGTTCGGCACCGCGGCGTTGATGGCGCCGAGCGCAAGCTCGCTCGCCTTCCGCGTCGCGACCGTCTGCGGCGCGGCGATCAGCGCGTCGATGTGCACCTTCAAGGCCGGGCCTGCGGCCTTCAGTGCCGAGCCGTCCAGCCACGTCAGGAATTCGGCGTAACCTTCTGCTTTTGCAGCATTCGCTTTCCAGTCGGCGCTCGTTTTCGCGCCGCGCGCACCGGACGCGCGCCACGCCCCCAGAATATCCGCGGGAATTTCGAACGGCGCGTGGTTCCAGCCGAGCGTCTCGCGCGCTGCCGCCACTTCCGCAGCGCCGAGCGGCGAGCCGTGCGTCGCCGCCGTGCCCTGCTTGTTGGGCGCGCCGTAGCCGATGATCGTGCGGCAGGCGAT
>JACFNY010000470.1 GCA_019454625.1 Sphingomonadaceae bacterium | reverse complement strand
GCCAGCTCGCCAACCTCGTCATCGTCGTCGCCAAGACCGACCCGGAAAAGGGCGCCAAGGGCACGTCGCTGATCGTGGTCGAAACCGACGGAGCCGAAGGCTTCGAGCGCGGCCGCAACCTCGACAAGATCGGGCTGAAGTCGAACGACACGTCCGAGCTGTTCTTCAACGACGTGCGCGTGCCGACCGCGAACCTCCTCGGAGCCGAGGAGGGGCAGGGCTTCGTCCAGTTGATGCAGCAACTGCCGCAGGAACGCCTGCTGATCGGCGCCCAGGCCATCGCCATGATCGAGCGGGCGCTGGCGCTGACCGTCCAGTACGTCAAGGAGCGCAAGGCGTTCGGCCAGCCCGTCCTCGCCTTCCAGAACACCCAGTTCAAGCTGGCGGAGCTGAAGACCGAGGCCACCATCGGCCGCGTCTTCTACAACGACTGCGTCGCGCGCCATGTCGCCGGGGGCCTCGACCCCGTCACCGCCTCGATGGCCAAGACGTGGCTGACCGACCTGCAATGCCGGCTGGTCGACGAGTGCCTCCAGCTTCACGGCGGCTACGGCTACATGAACGAGTATCCGATCGCCCGCATGTATCGCGACGCCCGCGTCCAGCGCATCTATGGCGGCACCAACGAGATCATGAAGCTTCTGATCGCCAGAAGCCTTTGAGGGAGACGCAGTCCATGCCGGCCCACGGCGCCGAACTGATCTGGAAAGCCGGATCGCAGGAGGATTTCCTCGCCGGCCGCTATGCGCGCCGCCACGAGATCCTGTTCGACGGCGGCGCCGTCCTTGCCGGCTCGTCCTCGCCCTCGGTGGTGCGCGCGCCGCTGGCCGACCCGGAGGAGATGTTCGTCGCCTCCATCGCCTCCTGCCACATGCTGTGGGTCCTCGACTATGCCCGCCGCGCCGGCGTCTTCGTGCGCGCCTATCGCGACCAGCCGTCCGGCGAGATGGGCAAGAATGCGCAGGGCCGCACCGCGGTGCTCGGCGTGACGCTGCGCCCGCATGCCGACTGCGACGCCGACCGCGCCACGCTCGAGGAACTGCACCACAAGGCGCATGAAGCCTGCTTCATCGCCAACTCCGTCACCAGCGACGTTCGCGTCGAGCCGGTTTTCGAAATCGCAAAGGTTTGATCCCAAGGGAAGGATAAGGTCATGGCTGAAGCCTATGTCTATGACGCCGTACGCACCCCGCGCGGGCGCGGCAAGAAGGACGGCTCGCTGCATGAAGTGCCGGCCGTGCGGCTGGCCGCGAAGGTTCTGGAGGCCGTGCGCGACCGCAACGGCCTCGACACGTCGCAGGTCGACGACATCGTCTTCGGCTGCGTCGATCCGGTCGGCGAGGCCGGCTCGGTGATCCCGCGCGCCGCCACCTTCGAGGCGGGCTACGCGGTGGAGGCCCCCGGCATCCAGATCTCGCGCTTCTGCGCTTCCGGACTCGACGCCGTCAATCTCGGCGCGGCCAAGATCGCCGGCGGGCTCGACGAGATCGTCATCGCCGGCGGCGTCGAATCGATGAGCCGCGTCGGCATGGGCATGTCGGGCGGC
>JACFNY010000469.1 GCA_019454625.1 Sphingomonadaceae bacterium | reverse complement strand
TGACGGCATCTTCGCCCATCGGCGCGATGGTTTCCAGCGTCATGTAGCGGGCGCGCTGGACGGCCCATTCATCATTCTGCTCCAAGAGCAGGGTGCCGACGAGGCGGATGATGGCTTCGTCGTTGGGGAAGATGCCGACGACATCTGTGCGACGCTTGATCTCGCCGTTCAGGCGCTCGATCGGGTTGGTCGAGTGCAACTTGGCCCGGTGTTCCTTGGGGAAGGACATGTAGGCCAGCACATCGTGCTCGGCCTCGTCCATCAGCGTGGCGAGCTTCGGCACCTTGGGCCTGATCTGGTCTGCGACGGCGCGCCACTGGGTGCTGGCGGCTTCCGCACTGTCCTGGGCGAAGGCCGTGGCGATGAAGGCCGAGACCACCCTGCGCCCGCTCCTCCCGGCATGGGCGAGCGCATTGCGCTGGAAGTGCACGCGGCAGCGTTGCCAGGTGGCGCTGAGGACCTTGGAGACGGCGGCCTTGATGCCCTCGTGCGCATCGCTGATGACCAGCTTCACCCCGCGCAGGCCGCGCCGCGTCAGCTTGCGCAAGAACTCGGTCCAGATCGGCTCCGCCTCGGAAGTCCCTATCTCCAAACCCAGAACTTCGCGGCGGCCATCGGTGTTCACCCCGATGGCGATGATGACGACGACCGAGACGATCCGCCCGCCGCGCCGGACCTTCAGGTAGGTCGCGTCGATCCACAAGTAGGGCCAATCGCCTTCGAGGGGCCGGGTGAGGAACGCCTTCACCTTGCCGTCGATCTCTTCGCAGAGCCGCGACACCTGGCTCTTCGAGATACCCGACATCCCCATCGCCTTGACCAGATCGTCGACGGATCGCGTGGAGATACCCTGAACATAAGCCTCCTGGATCACCGCCGTGAGGGCCTTCTCAGCCATCCGCCGGGGCTCAAGAAAGCCCGGGAAGTAGGAGCCCTTTCGCAGCTTCGGGATGCGCAACTCGACGGTGCCCGCCCGTGTCTCCCAGTCCCGCTCCCGATAGCCGTTGCGCTGCGCCAGTCGCGAGGGGTCCTTCTCACCATAGGCCGCGCCGGTCACGGCGCCGACCTCCAGCTCCATCAGCCGTTCGGCGGCAAAGCCGATCATCTCGCGCAGCAGGTCGGCATCGGGGGCCTTCTCCACGAAGTCGCGGAAGTTCATCATGTCGGTGGTCATCGGGGGTCCTCTCGGTCCTGGGTTGGCGTAAGCAACCAGACCCTACCGGAACATCGCCGGTGACCACCTCACCCAGAACCTACACCACGCTCAGGGACAGCATCGAGATGAACGTCAACAGTCCCTAGGCATCAAGACCCCTGATCGCCACACGCTGGTTCGCAACCTGTCGGGCGGCAACCAGCAGAAGGTGGTGGTGGCGAAATGGCTGTCCTGCGACAGCCAGGTCTACCTGCTGGACGAGCCCACCGTGGCCGTCGACGTGGGCGCCAAGGTCGAGATCTACAACCTGATGAACCGGCTGGCCGGCGAGGGCAAGGCGCTGGTGTTCCTGTCGTCGGACCTCGAGGAGATCACCGAGATGTGCGACCGCA
>JACFNY010000468.1 GCA_019454625.1 Sphingomonadaceae bacterium | reverse complement strand
TCTTCACAGCCGTCAGCTCCAGCTTTCGGAGCTGCTCGACCCCGCCTCGCGCAGCTTCCAGGCGGCCTATCAGCTCGCGCTGTCCGAGGGGCGCGGCGAGATCGACGCCATCGTGGCGCGTGCCGGGATGCCGGATGCGGCATCGGAGCGCCTGCTCGTCCAGAACCTCGCCAACTATTTCGCCGCCGCACTGATGATGCCCTACGGCCGGTTCCATACCGCGTGCGAGGCGACCGGTTACGACCTCGACCTGTTGCAGGCCCGGTTCGGCGCGGGGCTGGAGCAGGTCGCGCATCGGCTGACCACGCTGCAGCGCCCCGGCGCGCGCGGCATCCCCTTCTTCCTCGTCCGCGTCGACCGGGCGGGCAACATCTCCAAGCGCTTCTCGGCGGGCGGCTTCCCCTTCTCGCGCCACGGCGGCAACTGCCCGCTGTGGACGCTGCACAAGGCGTTCGAGCGGCCGGGACAGATCCTGCGCCAGCTCATCGGCATGGAGGACGGCACGAAGTACGTGTCGATCGCCCGCACCGTGCGCGCCTACGCGCAGCCCTACGGCGGGGTGCGCCCCGAATACGCGATCGCGCTCGGCTGCGAGGCGCGTCACGCGCACGGCCTCGTCTATGCGCGCGGGCTCGACCTCGGCAGCGGCGAGGCGACGCCGATCGGCCTCGGCTGCGACCTCTGCGAGCGTCCGCACTGCCGCCAGCGCGCCCGCCCGCCCGCCAACAGCAGCCTCATCATCGACGAGAAGCAGCGCGGGCCGAACCCGGTGCAGTTCGGCCATGCGGGCTGAACGCGGGCCGAGCCGTGACGGCGGCTTTGCATTTCACGGCGGCGCACGCTAACCCGCTGGGGCGTCTGCTGCTCAGGGGCCAATGAATGCGTATTGCGATGATCGGGACGGGCTATGTGGGGCTCGTTTCCGGCGCCTGTTTCTCCGAGTTCGGCCACAGCGTCACGTGCGTCGATCTCAACACCGCCGTCATCGAAAGGCTGAAGGCGGGCGAAATCCCCATCTTCGAGCCCGGTCTCGACGATCTGGTGGGGCGCAACGTGAAAGCGGGGCGCCTGACCTTCACGACCGACCTCGCCGCGGGCGTGAAGGATGCCGACGCGGTGTTCATCGCCGTCGGCACGCCGAGCCGACGCGGCGACGGCCATGCCGACCTCTCCTACGTCTATGCGGCGGCGCGCCAGATCGCGGAGGCCGCGCCCGGGACATGCGTCATCGTCAACAAGTCGACGGTGCCGGTGGGGACGGCCACGGAAGTGGAGCGCATCGCGCGCGAGGCGGCGCCCGAAAAGGCGATCAGCGTCGCCTCGAACCCGGAGTTCCTGCGCGAAGGCTCGGCGATCGAGGATTTCATGCGCCCGGACCGCGTCGTCTGCGGCGTCGCCGACGATCATGCGCGCGAGGTGCTGAAGGCGATCTACCGCCCGCTCAGCTTGCGCGAGGTGCCGATCCTGTTCACCGACCGGCCGACCGCCGAGGTCATCAAGTACGCCGCGAACGCCTTTCTTGCCGTCAAGATCAGCTTCATCAACGAG
>JACFNY010000021.1 GCA_019454625.1 Sphingomonadaceae bacterium | reverse complement strand
CCTTGTCAAGCAAGGTGCTTGGCGGATGGAAGGGAAACCCGCTACAGCCGGGCCATGACCAGCCCTTCTGCCGACGAACGCAAGGCCCGGCTCGCCGCGGCATTGCGGCAGAATCTGCATCGCCGGAAGGCTGCGGCCCGTGCGGCGGCGGGGCAGGCGCAGGACGGCGCGGGTACCAGCAGGGCGCAGGAACAGGACCCGGCCTAAAGCGCGCGTGTCGCCTCGGCGAGCCAGCCGCGCACATCCTCCGGAACGACGGGCGTCAGCGCCTCGCGGACGCGGGCGTGGTAGGCGTTCAGCCATGCCCGCTCCGCATCGCCGAGCAGCGCCATATCGACGAGACGGAGGTCGATCGGTGCCAGCGTGATCGTTTCAAAGCCGAGCACCGTCTGCTCGGCACCGTCCACCTCCACGGGTACGACCAACACGAGGTTCTCGATGCGGATGCCGTATTCGCCGGTCTTGTAGTAGCCGGGCTCGTTCGAGAGGATCATGCCCGCGGCGAGCGGCTCGTCGCCGCCGCCGTAGGTGGCGATGCGCTGCGGGCCTTCGTGCACCGAGAGGAAGCTGCCGACGCCGTGGCCGGTGCCGTGCGCGTAGTCGAGGCCCGCCTGCCAGAGGAACTGGCGCGCCAGCACGTCGAGCTGGCCGCCGCGCGTGCCCACCGGGAAGCGGGCCGTGGCGAGCGCGATATGGCCCTTGAGGACGCGCGTGAAGCGATCCTTCATCTCCGCCGTCGGCGTGCCGACGATCATCGTGCGCGTCACGTCGGTGGTGCCGTCGAGATACTGCCCGCCCGAATCGAGCAGGAAGATGCTGTCCCGCTCCACCTTGCGGTTGGTCTCCGGCGAGACGCGGTAGTGGACGATCGCGCCGTTCGGCCCGGCACCCGAGATCGTGTCGAACGACAGGTCCTTCAGCAGGTTGGATTCGCGGCGGAAGTCCTCGAGCTTCGCGGCCGCGGCGATTTCGTCGAGCGCGCCCGTCGGCGCCTCGCGATCGAACCAGCAGAGGAAACGCGAGAGCGCCGCACCGTCGCGCACGTGCGCGGCCTTCGCGCCCGCGATCTCGACCGGGTTCTTGATCGCCTTGGCGAGGATGCAGGGGTCGCGGGCCTCGACGATGCGTGCGCCACCGGCCTCCAGCTCCTGGAAGATCGCTGCGACGCACGTGGCGGGGTCGGCCGCGACGGTCCTGCCCGCCTTGCCGAGCGCCTGAAGCGCCTCCACGAACGCCTCGGGCGGGAGAACGCTGACATCCAGCCCCAGATGCGCGGCGACCTCGGGCGTGATCTTGGCGGGTGCGGTGAAGATCTGCGCCTTGCCGTCCGCCGAAACGATCGCGAAGGCGAGCGCGACGGGCGTGCGCGAGACGTCGCGGCCGCGCACGTTGAACAGCCACGCGATCGAATCGAGCGCGGCGATCACCACGCAGTCCACCTTCTTCTCTCCGAGCCAGCGGGCGATTTCGGCGCGCTTTTCCGCGGAGCTGCGACCGGCAAGCGCCTCGCCGTGCACCTCGAAGCGCTCGGCCGAGGGCGCGGGCCGATCGGTCCAGACGCGGTCGACGGGATTGTCCGTCACCGGCACCAGCTCGGCGCCCTTCGCCGCGAGCCGTTTGCCCGTCGCCTCCGCCCAGCCGCGCGTGTGCAGCCACGGATCGAAGCCGATGCGCTGCCCGGGCCCGACCTTCTCCTCCAGCCAGTCGGCGATCTGAACCTTCGGCACGCCGAGGTACTGGTAGAGCGTGCCGTCCACCTGATCGCGGACCTGAAGGGTATAGCGCCCGTCGACGAAGATGCCGGCCTCCCCGGCGAGCACGACGGCGGAGCCGGCCGAGCCTTCGAACCCGGTCAGCCACGCCAGCCGCTGCGCGTAGCTGCCGACATATTCGCTCATGTGCTCGTCGGTGAGCGGCACGACGAAACCGTCGTAGCGGTTTTCCGCCAGCGTGCGGCGAAGCGCGGCCAGACGGTCACGGTAAGTCGACATCGAAAGCTCCTCAAACGCTGCCGGGAGACGGGGCAAATGCCCGCGTCCGAAGGCCCCGGCGCCAAGGCTTTGTTAAATTTCGCGTGCCAATATGGCGTGAGATCGAGATTGGAACAATCGCAATGATGGACCGCATACTGGCGCTGGGAAGCCAGTTCGACCCGAATTTCACGGCGCTTGCCGTCATCATTTGCGTGATGTCGATGCTGACCGCAGTGCGGCTTTTCTCGCGCGGCTTCGTGGCGCGCGGCGAGGCGCGGCCCACGTGGCTGCTGCTGGCCGGCATTTCGGCCGGGTTCGGCGCGTGGGCGATGCATTTCCTCGCCATGCTGGCCTACCATCCGGGCGTGTCCACGGGGCACGGCCCGGTCGGGCTGCTCACCTCGCTGATCCTCGTGCTGCCGATGGCGATCGCCGCCTTCTACGCCGCCGCCAACCTCGACGGATGGGTGCGGCCCGCGTTCGGCGGGGTCATCTTCACCTTCGCGGTCACGGTGATGCACTTCTCCAGCCTCAAGGATTTCCGCGTCGACGGCGTGTTCAATGTCGACCGCGACCTCGTGGCGGCGGCCTTCATCGCCTGCGCGCTGATGGCGAGCGCGGGCTTTGCGGCCACGGGACCGGCGCGGACCGTGCCGCGGCAGGCGGCCGGCGGCGTCATCCTCGGCCTCGCGGTATGCGCTTTCCACGTCATCGCCATGGCGGCGCTCAACATCGTTCCGGGCGCGGGCGGGAAGGGCGGCCTCGTCATCTCGGAGTTCGCCATCGCGGGCGCCATCGCCGCCGTCACGCTGATCGTCATCGCGACCGGCCTCGGCGCGGCGCTCGTCGACGCCAAGGGCGCCGAGCGCGCCGTCGAGCGGCTGCGGCGGCTCGCGAACGGCGCCTTCGAGGGCATCGTCATCACCGCGCACGGCAAGATCGTCGACGCCAACACCAGCTTCCTCAATCTCGTCCGCGCCGACCACGACGACGTCATCGGCCGCCCGGTCGACAAGAACCTGCTCGAACGCGGCTACAGCCAGACCGGCAACGAGGACGCGCTGCTGAGCCCCTTCGACCACGGCGAGGCGATCCCGGTGGAGGTCCGCTCGCGCAGCCTCTCCGACGACAAGGCCGAGGCGGTCTACGCGATCCGCGACCTCCGCGCGCAGCGCAAGGCCGAGGAGGAGATCCGCTACCTCGCGCAGCACGACAGCGCGACGCGCCTCCTCAACCGCAACGCCTTCATGACGCGCCTCGACGCGCTGCTGGAGCGCGCCGCGCAGGAGGGCGAGCCGGTCGCGCTGCTGTTCGTCGATCTCGACCTTTTCAAGCACATCAACGACGTCCACGGCCACCGCGCCGGCGACCTCGTGATCGCGGAAGTCGCCAATCGCCTGCGCGGCATGGCCAAGGGATCGAGCCTGCTGGGGCGCATCGGCGGCGACGAGTTCGTCATCGCGCTCTACGGCGGCACGCAGCCAACCGAGGCCGCGCAGTGCGCGCACAGCCTGCTCGAACGCCTGCTGGAGCCGGTGCCCTACGAGGAGCACAAGGTCGAGATTTCGGGCAGCGTCGGCATCAGCCTCTATCCGGCGGACGCGGGCAACGCCTCCGACCTCGTCGCCTTCGCCGACATGGCGCTCTACCGGGCGAAGCGCGGCGGGCGCAACGCCGCCTGCTTCTTCAGCCGCGACATGGACGAGGCGATCCGCGACCGCCGCCGCCTCGCGCGCGACCTCAAGAAGGGCATCGACGCCGGCGAGCTTCGGCTCAGCTACCAGCCGCTCGCCGCGATGGCTGACGGCCGCATCGTCGGCTTCGAGGCGCTGGTGCGCTGGCAGCACCCGGTGCGCGGGCTCCTGCAGCCCGACGACTTCATCCTCGTCGCCGAGGAGAACGGCCTCATCATCGCGCTCGGCAACTGGGTGTTGAAGCAGGCCTGCTTCGAGGCGGTGAAGTGGGAGCGGCCGTTCCGCGTCGCCGTGAACCTCTCGGCGCTGCATTTGCAGGACAATTCGCTCGTCAGCCGCGTGCACGAGATCCTCGTCAACAGCGGGCTTTCCCCGGCGCGGCTCGAGATCGAGATCACCGAATCGGCGCTGTTCCTCGATCAGGCGCGCGCGCTTTCGAACCTGCGCCGCCTGAAGGCGCTCGGCGTCCGCATCGCGATGGACGACTTCGGCACCGGCTATTCGTCGCTTTCGACGCTGAACGCCTTTCCGTTCGACCGCATCAAGATCGACCGCAGCTTCGTCGACGAGATCAGCCGCTCGCCGCAGGCCGAGAAAATCGTCCGCGCCATCGTCAGCCTCGGCCACAGCCTCGGCGTGCCGATCACGGCGGAGGGCGTCGAGACCGAAACGCAGCTCGAATTCCTGCGCCGCGAAGGCTGCGACCAGGTGCAGGGCTTCCTGATCGGCCGCCCCGAGCACATCGACATGCACGCCGGGCTGGTGACGCCGTCGAACCCCGGCGTGCCGGGCGGCGACGGCGGCGAGGACAAGATCGCGCAGGCCTCCTGAACGGTTGACCGCGGCAGCGCCGCTCGCGCAAACACACCGGACCTTCCCTGCGCCCCGCCCGGGGGCCAGCCAGACCGGAGTGTCATGACCGAGATCCCGAAGCCGCCCGTCGCCCCCCGCAAGCCGCACAGTTTCACGCGCCACGGCATCACGGTCGAAGACCCGTATGCGTGGCTGCGCGATCCCGGCTACCCGAACGTGACGAACACGGAGGTGCTCGCCTACCTCAATGCCGAGAACGCCTATTTCGAAGCCGTGATGGCCCCGCAGAAGGGCCTGATCGACACGATCTTCAGCGAGATGAAGGGCCGCGTGAAGGACGACGATTCAAGCGTCCCGCAGCGCGACGGGGATTTCCTCTACTGGCACGCCTTCGATGCGGGCGCCGAATACCGCACATGGTATCGCCGGCCCGCCGCGGGCGGCGACGATGCCGTGATCCTCGACGAACCTAGCCTCGCGGAGGGGCACCGGTATTTCCGGCTCGGCGGCCTCGCCGTCAGCCCGGACGGACGCCTGCTCGCCTACGCCGTCGATACGAACGGCTCCGAACGCTACGTGCTGCGCGTGCG
Organism: Sphingomonadaceae bacterium; assembly: GCA_019454625.1. Lineage (GTDB taxonomy): Bacteria > Pseudomonadota > Alphaproteobacteria > Sphingomonadales > Sphingomonadaceae > Sphingosinicella. Next base: position 8,858 of record JACFNY010000021.1, on the reverse strand, counting down.
CGACCTCGAAACCGGCGCCGACCTGCCCGACGTGATCGAGAACTGGCGCTACGGCCTCGTCTGGGCTGCCGATTCGAAGAGCTTCCTCTATACGGATGCGGACGAGAACTGGCGCTCCAAGACGGTCTGGCACCACCGGCTCGGCGACGCGCAGTCCGCCGACCGCGCCGTCTACACCGAGGAAGCCGAGGAGTTCGGCGTCCAGATCGGCCGCACGCAGTCGCGCAAGTATGCCGTGCTCCAAACCGGCGACCATGCGACGAGCGAGGTGCGCCTGCTGCCCACCGACGACTTTGCGGCGGCGCCGGTGCTCGTCTCGCCGCGCAAGGCGGACCGGCAGTACGATGTCGACGAGCGCGAGGGCACGCTCTACATCCGCGTCAACGACACGCACCCGAACTTCCGCGTCGTCACTGCGCCCGTCTCCGCGCCGGACCGGTGGAGCGAGCTGATCGCGGGCAGCGACCGGCACTATGTCCAGTCCGCCACCAGCTTCGAGAACCTTCTCGTCATCGAGGAACGGGTGGACGGCCTGTCGCAGATTCGGCTGCGCCGCTACGAGGACGGCGGCGAGCGTTACATCGCCTTCCCCGAAGCGAGCTTCGTCGCGACGCTCTCCACCAATCCGGAGTACCGCGTCGACCGGCTGCGTATCGACTACCAGTCGATGGTGACGCCCAACACGGTCTACGACTACCACCTCGCCGACGACCGTCTCGAAACCCTGAAAGTGCGCGAGATTCCGAGCGGCTACGACCCCTCGCAGTACGCGACCGAGCGGCTGATGGCCCCGGCGCGGGACGGCACGCCGGTCCCCGTCTCCGTCGTCTACCGCAAGGACTTCGTGAAGGATGGGCGCGGCCCGCTCCATATCTACGCCTACGGCGCCTACGGCTTCGCCTTTCCACCGGGCTTCTCGGCGAACAGGCTGTCGCTGCTCGACCGCGGTTTCGCCTACGCCATCGCGCACATCCGCGGCGGCGACGATCTCGGCTACCGATGGTATCTCGACGGCAAGCTGGAAAAGCGCCCCAACACGTTCAACGATTTCGTCGACGTCACGCGCTTCCTGATCGAGCAGGGCTTCGCGTCGCCCGGCCGCGTCACCGCCTCGGGCGGCTCGGCGGGCGGCGAGCTGATGGGCGCCATCGTCAATCAGGCGCCGGAGCTTTACGGCGCGGTCGCCGCACATGTGCCGTTCGTCGACGTGCTCAACACCATGCTCGACGACACGCTGCCGCTCACGCCCGGCGAATGGCCGGAATGGGGCAACCCCATCGCGGACGAGGCCGCGTTCGCGCTGATCCGCAGCTACAGCCCCTACGACAACGTGAAGCCGCAGCCCTATCCGGCGCTGCTCATCACCGGCGGGCTCAACGACCCGCGCGTCACCTATTGGGAGCCGGCGAAGTGGGCGGCGAAGCTGCGCGCCGCCAAGACCGACGACAACGTGCTGCTGCTCAAGACCAACATGGGCGCGGGCCACGGCGGCAAGTCCGGGCGCTATGTCTCGCTCGAGGAGGACGCCGAGGAATATGCCTTCCTGATCAGCCAGATCGGCCGATGACGGGCGAAGCGCAGTGCGCCGTCTTCACGCAGCGGAAGACGCCCGCGCCCGGGGACATCGACGAACTCGGCCATGTCAACAACGCCGTCTACGTGCGCTGGATTCAGGACGTGGCGGTGGCGCATTGGTACGCCGTGGCGCCTGCCGATCTCGCCGCGAACGTCGTGTGGGTGGTCGTCCGCCACGAGATCGACTACCGCGCGCCCAGTCACCTTGGCGAGACGCTGACCTTGCGCACGTGGGTCGGCGACGCGCCCAAGGGCGCGCGCTACGACCGTTTCGTCGAAGTGACCGGCCCGGACGGCAAGGTGCGCGTGCGCGCGCTCACCACATGGGCGCTGCTGGACCGGGAAAGCCGCCGCCCGATGCGGGTGACGGCGGAAATCACTGCGCCTTTCGTTCCGAAAAAGTCGGTATAGTTAGGAGTTTGCTAAGCTTGCCGCGCTAGTTTCCCTCAGCGGCCGACGGTTTCGGCCGAGGGGATCATGATGAGTGCATTCGGCAGAAAAGCTGGGATTGGAGCGGCACTGAGCACGCCGCGTCGGGGCTTCGGCAACGCAGCGCCCATGCGGGGATCGCGTGCGGCCCCGGCGGTTGAGCCGCTGCCGGAACCCGAGGAGGAGGAAGCCGCCGAGCCCGCCGTCGAAGTGACGGGCGACCGCGTGCAGGACGCGATGCAGCGCCTCAGCGCCCGCGAGCGCGGCGCCGCCGATCAGGCGACCTCGCGCCAGGAAGGCTTCGAGGCCTCGATCCACAAGATCAAGGAGCAGGTGCTCCCGCGCCTGCTGGAGCGTGTCGACCCGGAAGCCGCCGCGACGCTTTCCAAGGACGAGCTGAGCGAGGAATTCCGGCCGATCATCGGCGAGGTGCTCGCCGAGCTGAAACTGCCGCTCAACCGCCGCGAGCAGATCGCGCTCGAGAAGGTGCTCGTCGACGAGCTGCTCGGTCTCGGGCCGCTCGAGGTGCTGCTCGCCGATCCGGCCGTGTCCGACATCATGGTGAACGGCCCCAACCAGACCTTCATCGAACGCAAGGGCAAACTCGAGCTCGCCAGCATCGTGTTCCGCGACGAGGAGCACCTGTTCCAGATCGCGCAGCGCATCGTGAACCGCGTCGGCCGCCGCATCGACCAGACGACGCCGCTCGCCGACGCGCGCCTCCCCGACGGCAGCCGCGTCAACGTGATCGTGCCGCCGCTGTCGCTTCGCGGCACCGCCATCTCGATCCGCAAGTTCTCCGCCAAGCCCATCACCATCGACATGATGCAGAAGGGCGATTCGATGTCGGACAAGATGGCGACGGTGCTGAAGGTGGCGGGCGCCTGCCGCTTCAACGTCATCATCTCGGGCGGCACCGGCTCGGGCAAGACGACGATGCTGAACGCCATGTCGAAGATGATCGACCCCGGCGAGCGCGTCATCACCATCGAGGACGCCGCCGAGCTCCAGCTCCAGCAGCCGCACGTGCTGACGCTGGAGACGCGCCCCGCGAACCTCGAAGGCAAGGGCGCGATCACCATCCGCGACCTCGTCATCAACGCGCTGCGTATGCGCCCGGACCGCATCATCCTCGGCGAAATCCGCGGGCAGGAGTGTTTCGACCTGCTCGCCGCGATGAACACCGGCCACGATGGGTCGATGGCGACGCTCCACTCCAACTCCCCGCGCGAATGCCTCGCGCGCATGGAGAACATGGTGATGATGGGCGACATCAAGATCCCGAAGGAAGCCATCAGCCGCCAGATCGCCGATTCGGTGGACATGATCGTGCAGGTGAAGCGCCTGCGCGACGGCTCGCGCCGTGTGACGAACATCACTGAGGTCGTCGGCATGGAAGGCCCGGTGATCGTGACGCAGGAACTGTTCAAGTTCGAATATCTCGACGAGACCGAGGACGGCCGCATCATCGGCGAGTACCGCTCGATGGGCCTGCGCCCGCACACGTTCGAGAAAGCCAAGGCCTTCGGTTTCGACCAGGCCCTTCTGGAGGCCTGCCTGTGACCGTCGAAGCCCTCATTCCCGTCACGCCGCCGATCGTGAAATCGCGTCTGCGCACCAAGCGCAAGGCGGCCGTGGAACTCGTGCTGGAAGACGGGACGAGCCTCGCCGGCCACATGTTCGTCGGCCCCGACGAGCGCGTGCTCGAATGCCTGAACGACGCGCGTCCCTTCGTGCCGTTCCTGCAATCGGACGGCACCATGCTGATCGTCGCCAAGGCGAAGATCGCCGCCTGCCGGCCGCTCGAGGACTGACCTCCTCCTAACGCGGCCAGACGGCCGGCAGATGCGCCGCGCCGACGATCAGCGCGAGCAGCGCCAGAAACATCACACCGTGCCACGGAACCCACGGCAGCGCGCCGGGCTTGCGTTTGCGGCGGACTTGCCAGAGGCTGAGGAGGCCGAACGCGAGCGCGACCGACATCATCTGCAGCGTGATCTCGAACGTCATGCGAGGCAGATAGTGCGCCGGGCGCGTATAGAACAAGTCCACGAAGGCCGAAGAGGGAGTCTCCGAATGATCCGCACCATCCTTGCCGCCGCGCTCGTCTCGGGGGCCGCCGTGCCCGCCGCCGCGCAGCACGACCACAGCCATCACGCCGTTCCGGCCGCGCCGGACTATGCCGCCGCGCTCGCGGGCGCGCACCGCAGCGAGGTGAACCGCGCGCGCGATCAATATCGCCACCCGGCCGAGACGCTGACGTTCTTCGGCCTCACGCCGGGCATGACCGTGGTCGAGGTTGCGCCCGGCGGCGGCTGGTACACCGAGGTGCTGGCGCCAATCCTCGCCGACCACGGCAAGCTCTATGCCGCGCACGGCATTCCCGAGGCGTCCGAATACGCCGCGAAATCGCTGGCGGCGTATCAGGCGAAGCTGGCGTCGGATCCGCTCTACAAGGCCGTAGAAGTCACGCGCTTCGGCAAGGACCACTACGACGGCCTCGCCCCCGCGGGCAGCGCCGACATGGTGCTGACCTTCCGCAACGTCCACAACTGGCACATGGGCGGCTTCGCGGGCGACGCGTTCAAGGCCTTCTACACCGCGCTGAAGCCGGGCGGCGTGCTCGGCGTCGTCGAACACCGCCTGCCGGAAGACCGCCCCGACGAGGCGATGAAAAGCTCCGGCTACATGAAGCGCTCGACGATCGTCGCGCTCGCCGAGGCGGCGGGCTTCAAGCTGGCGGGCGAATCGCAGGTGAACGCCAATCCGAAGGACACCGCGGACTGGCCGAACGGCGTGTGGACGCTGCCGCCGAGCTTCCGGGAAGGCGACAAGGACCGCGCCAAGTACGCCGCGATCGGCGAATCCGACCGCATGACGCTGAAGTTCGTGAAGCCCGCCTCCTAGAGCCTGATCGTGTGAGGTGGAAGCGCTGTGCGTTTCCGCCTCAAACATGAATCAGCCTCTATTCAATAGCTTGGACAGCGATTCACGTTTCAGGCTGATTCAGCCTGAAACGATCGCGGTCTAAGCGAGGCTCTTCGACGCCATCTCGAACGTGTCTCGGGAGACGCCCGGCGCCCCGACGATGCGTTCGAGCTCGGCGCGCATCATCGCGGCGCGTTCGTCCTCCATGCGCCGCCAGCGGCCGAACGGCGCGATGAAGCGCGCCGCCGTCTGCGGATTGATCGCATCCACTTCCAGCAGCTTGTCGGCCACGAAGCGATAGCCGGCGCCGTCCTTCCGGTGGAACACGAACTGGTTCATCGCGAGCGCGCCGACGAGCGCGCGGAAGCGGTTCGGGTTGCGGATGGTGAAATCGGCGTGCGCCGCGAGCGCGATCGCCTTTTCGAGCGCATCCGCGCCGGTGGCCATCGCCTGCGCCGAGAACCACTTGTCGAGCACGAGCGCATCGTCCCTGAAGCGGTCGTGGAAATCGCCGAGCACCCGCTCGCGCGCCGGGCTGTCCGTATCGACGAGCAGGCCGAGCGCGGCGATGCGGTCGGTCATGTTCGTCGCCGCGTCGTACTGCGCCTCGGCGGCCGCGACGGCGGCGTCATCGGGGTCCGCGAACAGATAGCCGAGCGCGACGTTCTTCAGGCGGCGGCGTCCCTTGGCGTCGGGCGTCAATTCATAGGCTCCGCCATCGGCGAGGCTGGCGTGGAGCGCCGTCCACGTCTCCCGGCCCACACCCTCCAGCAGCGCGCGGCGCAGGCCCTCGCGCGCCGTGTGCACGGCGTCGGGATCGACGTTCGCGGCAAGCCGCTCGGCAACCATCGTCTCGGTCGGCAGCAGGATGGATTCGCCTATGAAGGCGCGGTCGAGCGCCTGGTTCCTCAGCGTGCGGCTCACCGCCTCGACGAGCGGTGCGGCGTCGGTGCCGCCGTTCCTCACGGCGTCGACCAGCCGGTCCATCATCAGCTGCTGCATCGCCTCGTAGCGCGCGAACGGATCGTCGTCGTGCGCGGAGAGGAAGGCGAAATCGGCGGCGCTGCGCGTCGTCTCGACGTTCACGGGCGCCGAAAAGCCGCGGTTGATCGACAGCACCGGCGGCTCGGCGACGTTCCCGAACGTCATCGTCGCGCTCGCCGAGCGGAGCTGGAAGAGCTGCTCCGGCCCGAGCGGCGACCCCGAGTCCCGCCCGAACAGCGCGACCTTGAGCGGAATGTGCATCGGCGCCTTGTCCGACTGGCCGGGCGTGTCCGGCACCGCCTGCGCGAGCGTCAGCGTCGCGGATTTCTTCGTCGGATCGTAGGCGAGATCGGCGGTGACGGTCGGCGTGCCCGCCTGCGAATACCACAGGCGGAACTGGCCGAAATCGGCGCCGCCGCCGTCTTCCAGCGCCTTCACCCAGTCCTCGACCGTCGCGGCCTCGCCGTCGTGGCGCTCGAAGTAAAGGTCGGTGCCCTTGCGGTAATTCTCCGGCCCCAGCAGCGTCGCCGCCATGCGGATCACCTCGGCGCCCTTGTTGTAGACGGTCGCCGTGTAGAAGTTCGAGATCTCGATGTAGCTTTCGGGCCGCACCGGGTGCGCGAGCGGCCCGGCGTCCTCCGGGAACTGCGCGGCGCGCAGCGCACGCACATCCTCGATGCGCTTCACGGCGGGGCTGCCCATGTCGGCGCTGAAGCTCTGGTCGCGGAAGACGGTGAGGCCTTCCTTGAGGCTGAGCTGGAACCAGTCGCGGCAGGTGATGCGGTTGCCGGTCCAGTTGTGGAAATACTCGTGCGCCACCACCGCCGCCACCGCGTCGAAATCGGCGTCGGTCGCCGTCTCGGCGTCGGCGAGGATGTATTTCGAATTGAAGATGTTGAGGCCCTTGTTCTCCATCGCGCCGAAGTTGAAGTCGTCGACGGCGACGATGTTGAACACGTCGAGGTCGTATTCGCGCCCGTAATGCTCCTCGTCCCAGCGCATGGAGTCCTTCAGCGCCTGCATGGCGTGGCGGCATTTCTCCACGTCGCCGGGGCGCACCCAGATGCCGAGCGTCACGTGGCGGCCGGACATCGTCTCGAAGCTGTCTTCGAGCGCGCGGAGATCGCCCGCGACCACCGCGAACAGGTAGCAGGGCTTGGGGAACGGGTCGTCCCAGCGCGCGAAGTGGCGGCCGTCCGGGAGATCGCCCGAGGCGACCGGGTTGCCGTTCGAGAGCAGCACGGGATAGCGCGCCTTGTCGGCCTTCAGCTCCACCGAATAGCGGCTGAGCACGTCCGGCCGGTCCGGGAAGAAGGTGATGCGGCGGAAGCCTTCCGCCTCGCACTGCGTGCAGAGGTTGCCGCCGGACGCATAGAGCCCCATCAGCTTGGTGTTGGCGGCGGGCGCGATCTCCACGACGGTCTCGACCGTCGCCGCGTCACCCGAGAGCGGGATCGTCAGCGTGCCCCCGGCAAGCGTGTAGTCGCCTTCGCCGAGCGCGCGCCCGTCGACGCTGACCGATTTCAGGTCGAGATCGTCGCCGTCGAGCACCAGCGGGCCGCCCCCCGCCCGCTCCGTCTTCAGCACCGCGCGGACGCGCGTGCGCTCCGCGTCCAGGTCGAAGACGAGGCCGATCTCGGGGATGCGCCACGCGGGCGGCGCATAGTCCTCGCGGCGGGTGATCGTGGGGGTTTCGCTGCGTGCTTCCATGACAGCCGACATAGTGAGCGAACAGGCGAATCGCCAGCGGCTTCCGCGCGCGCTAGGAACGCCCGATGTCTCATCTCCTGATCCTCGGCCAGGGCTATACCGGCACGCGGCTGCGCGCGGCGCTGGAACGCGGCGGCTGGACCGTGACGGGAACGGCGCGCACCGCGCGGCCTGGCATCCTCGCGGCGGACGATCCCGCCGTGGCGAGCGCCGTCGCGGGCGCGACGCACATCCTGTCCTCCGTGCCGCCCGAAGCCGATGGCGACCCGGTGCTGGCACGGCACGGCGCGGCGCTCGCGTCTTCCGGGGCATGGCTCGGCTACCTCTCCTCCACCGGCGTCTACGGCGACACCGGCGGCGCGTGGGTGGACGAAACCGCGCCCGTCGGCGGCGGCCGCCGCAGCGCGCGCACCGCCGCCGATCTCGCGTGGCAGGGCATCGGCGCGCGCGTGCTGCGCCTGCCCGGCATCTACGGCCCCGGCCGCTCGGCGCTGGACCGGGCGCGCGCAGGGACGGCGCAGCGCATCGACGCGGGCGCGCAGGTGTTCAGCCGCATCCACGTGGACGACATCGTCGCGGCGGTAATCGCTGCGTTCGCTGCGCCGCCCGGCGTCTGGAACGTCGCCGACGACCTTCCTGCGCCCGGCCACGCGGTGACGGCCTTCGCCTGCCGCCTGACGGGCGCGGCCTTGCCCCCGCTGCTGCCGCTTTCCGAAGCGGCGCTGTCCCCGCAGGCGCGCGCCTTCTATACCGAGAACCGGCGCGTCGCGAACGGCAAGATGAAGCGGGACCTCGGCATCCGGCTTCGCTATCCTGACTATCGCGCGGGGCTCCGCGCCTGTTTTCGGAAGGATTCAGCATGAAGTTCGGCGTCGGCCAGTCGCCCCGCAGGGTGGAGGACGAACGGCTGCTGACCGGCCGCGGCCGCTACACCGACGATTTCCAACCGGAGGGCACCGCCTACGGCGTGACGGTGCGCTCGCCCTACGGCCACGCGCGCATCCTCGGCATCGACACGGCGGACGCGCGGCAGATGCCGGGCGTGCTCGCGGTGTACACGGCGGAGGATGTCGCGCACTACGGCCCGATCCCGTGCCTCGTGAAGCTGCCGGGGCGGATCGAGACGCCGCGGCCGCTGCTTGCCGCCGATACGGTCCGCTTCGTCGGCGACGGCGTCGCCTTCGTCGTCGCCGAAACGCGGGCGGCGGCGCGCGCCGCCGCCGAGGCCGTCG
>JACFNY010000467.1 GCA_019454625.1 Sphingomonadaceae bacterium | reverse complement strand
GCATGCCGGCCTCGGCTACGGCGTCGGCTGGACGTTCCTCGTCTGGGGCGCGCTCAACGGCTTCTATCAATGGGCGGGCCTCGCCACCCGTTCCCTGTGGCGGCGCGCGGGCGAGGCGCTGCCGGGCGTCGCCGCGAGCCGCGCGCTGCATGTGGCGCGCGTGCTCGTCACCTTTCACCTGATCGCCATCGCCTGGGTGTTCTTCCGCGCGGCTTCGGTCGGTGACGCGCTCACCATCCTGCAACGGATCGGCGCGCGGATCGGCGAGTTTCCGGGGCTCGTCGCGCGCTATCCGTTCACCGCCGAGCATGGGTTCGGCTTCGCCATGATCGGCCTTCTCGTCGTCGTCGAGGTCTTCGACGAGCGCCGCTCGCTGTTCGAGCGGATCGCCGCCGCGCCGGTCTGGCTGCGCTGGGGCGTCTACTATCTCGTCATCTTCGCGCTGCTGCTGTTCGGACGCTGGCAGGCGACGGAGTTCATCTACATGCAGTTCTGAGCCGGGTTGAACGGGCCGACATGAGACATCTCGGAAAAAGCGCGCTTTTCTTCATCGCGATCGGCATCGCGCTCTACGCGCTCGTCTATTACGCAGCCGAGCAGCTTCTCTACCGGACCGGCAAGGCCAACCCCTTCTTCAAGATCGCGACGGTCGAGGAGCAGTCGGTCGATTGGGTGGTGCTGGGCGCGTCCCACGCCATGCCGCTCGATTTCGACGGCTTCAACGCGACTATGGAGGAGGAGACCGGTTTGCGCATTCTCAACCTTGCCGCGCAGGGCGCGGGGCCGCTCTACAACCGCTTTGTCCTCGAACAGTTCCTGGCCGGACATGAAACGGCGAACCTGCTCTACGTGGCCGATTCCTTCGCCTTCCATTCGCGGATGTGGAACGAGGACCGTTTCGCCGATGCGGGGCTTCTGCGCCGCACGCCGTTCAGCCTTTCCCTCGCGCGCCGCCTCGCCGGCTACAGCCGCGACGCCGGCGTCGATCCGCGCGCCGTGCTCGACTATCTGAGCGGTTTCTCCAAGATCAACAATCGCGAGCGATTCCAGCCCGACATCTGGGAAGGAGAGCGGCAGTTCGACCGCGCCTTCCGTCCCTCGGCCGTCGCCACGCGCCAGCGCATCGACTATCTCTATCCGCAGGGAACGCCCGCCGACGCGCTGACGCGCTATCTCGGCGTATTCGCCGCGCTCATCGACCAGGCGAGGGCGCAGGGCGTCCGCGTCCACGTCGTCAAGCCGCCGCTGCCGCCGCAGTTCCACCGCCAGTTGCCCGGGGAGGCGGTGTTCGACGCCGCCCTTTCAGCCATGCTCGGCGAACTGGACATTTCGTTCGAGGATCTGTCCGGGGCGATCCCGGAGCCGCGCTTCTATTTCGACACCGACCATCTCAACCGCGCCGGCGCGACGGAATTCTTCACGACGCACCTGCGTCCCATGCTGGAGAGGTCCACCCCAGGGCGATGAAGCTGATCCCCTGAACGGTCGGCGCCGACATCCGGCCTCCCGCCTCCGTTGGCCTCGGACATCGGCGATCACGACAGGCATGCGTCGGCGGCTATTCGG
>JACFNY010000020.1:332-14171 GCA_019454625.1 Sphingomonadaceae bacterium | reverse complement strand
GACATTTCGGACGTGACCGGCGCGACCTACACCTATCTCGTCAACGGCCACGGCCCGGCGGAGAACTGGACCGGACTCTTCAATCCCGGCGAGCGCGTGCGGCTGCGCATCATCAACGCCTCCGCCATGACCATCTTCAACGTCCGCATCCCCGGCCTCCCCATGACCGTGGTGAACGCGGACGGCGAGAACGTGCGGCCCGTGGAGACGGACGAGATCCAGATCAGCGTTGCCGAGACCTACGACGTGATCGTGACCCCGGGGAACAGCGCGTACACGCTCGCCGCCGAAAGCGTCGACCGCTCCGGCATGGCGCGCGCGACGCTCGCGCCCCGGATGGGCATGAGCACGCCGGTGCCGAAGCTGCGCGAGCGCCCGACCCTGACCATGAAGGACATGGGCCACGGCAGCGGCGGCGATCATGCCGCGCCCGGTGACATGGGGGCCCATTCGATGAAGATGCGCGATCCCGAGAACGCGGCGCGCGCGGGCGTGAAGCTGAACCCCGGCGTCGACATGATCGCGCCGATGCCGGTGGACCGCGTCGGCGACCGCGGCCTCGGCCTCGAGGACGCGACGCACCGCGTGCTCGTCTACACCGATCTCGTCGCGCTCGCGCCGAACCCGGACACGCGGCCGCCCTCGCGCAGCCTCGAAATCCACCTGACGAGCAACATGGAACGCTACATGTGGTCGTTCGACGGCGAGCAGTTCAGCCCGGTGACCGAGCCGTTCCGCTTCGAGCGGAACGAGCGCGTGCGCGTGACGCTGGTGAACGACACGATGATGGCGCACCCCATCCACCTGCACGGCCATTTCTTCGAGGTTGTGAACGGCCACGACGGCCACCACCCGCGCAAGCACACGGTGAACGTGCTGCCGGGCGGCAAGCTCTCCTTCGACCTCACCGCCGACGCGCCCGGCGACTGGGCGTTCCACTGCCACCTGCTGATGCACATGCACCTCGGCATGTTCAACGTGGTGACGGTGCGGCCCCTCGATGGTGAAGGAGACGCGGCATGAAGCGGCTTCTCGTCCTCCTTCTGATCGGTGCGGCCGCGCCCGCGCTCGCGCAGGGACAGCAGGATCATTCGCAGCACGGCGCGCACGATCACGCCGCGCATCAGGCGCCCCCGGCGGCTGCGGACGATCCGCACGCCGGACATGCGATGCCGCAAGCGGACGACCCCCATGCCGGGCACGTCATGCCGCAGGCGGCCGACCCGCACGCGGGCCATGCCGCGCCAGCCACTCCGGCGGCGGACCCCCATGCCGGACATACGATGCCGTCGACGGACCCTCATGCCGGACATGGCGCCGCGCCTTCCGGCCCCGCCATTCCGAAAGGCCCGCCGCCCGCCGCCGCGACCAGCGGCCCGACCCATGCGGCCGATGCCGTGTTCGGTGCCGACACGATGGCCGCCGCGCGCGCCGCGCTCTGCAAGGAGACGGGCGGCATGACGGTGAGCAAAACCATCGTCGACCGGCTGGAGGCCGGGTTCGGGCAGGGTCACGAGACCTATTTGTGGGACGTGCAGGGCTGGATCGGCCGCGACATCGACAAGTTCTGGTGGAAGACGGAAGGCGAAGGCGCGTTCGGCGGCGCGCTCGAGTCCGCCGAGGTGCAGGCGCTGTGGAGCCGCGCCATCGGCCCGTTCTTCGATGTGCAGGCGGGCGTGCGCTACGACATCCGCCCGGAGCCGGACCGCGCCCACGCGGTGATCGGCGTGCAGGGCCTCGCGCCCTACAAGTTCGAGGTCGACATCGCCGCGTTCATCTCCACGAAGGGCGACGTGACGGCGCGCATCGAGGCCGAATACGACCAGCGGCTGACGCAGAAGCTGATCCTGCAACCGCGCGTCGAGGCGGAGCTTTCCGCGCAGGACATCCCCGAATACGGCATCGGCGCGGGGCTTGTCGGCATCGAGGCGGGCGCGCGGCTCGGCTACGAATTCACGCCGCAGCTCCGGCCCTACGCGGGCGTCGAATGGCACCGCAGGATCGGTGACACCGCCGACTTCGCGCGCGCGGCGGGCGAGGACGTGGACGCGGTGCGCTGGCTGGTGGGCGTGCGCGCCTGGTTCTGACGCGGCGGTTTCAGGCCGGAAGCTGCGTGCGCCAGACGACGCGCCAGCCGTCTGCGCGGCGGGCAAGCACCAGCACTTCGCGCCCCGACGCCTCGTGGCGCTCGCCTGCGCTTTCCGCCCCGCTTTCCGCCCCACTTTCCCACGCCATGTCCCAGCCGTATTCGACGACCGCCGTGTCGCCGCGCAGGGTGACGGCATGGTCCCGCGCCGCGAAATGCGCGATCCTGCTGCGCGACATGAATTCGCGGTAGCTCTCCACGGCCGACGCGAGACCTTCGATGCGCCCGCCGCCCGGCGCCGCCATCACGACGTCCTCCGCGAGATAGTTCGCGAGGTCGTCGAACCGCTGCTCCAGCCAGCAGCGGTCCATCGCAGCGACGAAGGCGGCGAGATCTTCGGCCATGCCGTCATTCTGGCCTTTTTCCCCGGCGGCGGGAAGCCCGCCGTGCCGGCCGACACACCCGATACTGTCGGCAGATTTTACAATTTTCGGATGGAAAATTCAGAGACCGCCGCATTTGCGACCGTCTTGCAAGTGGCACAGCGATTGCATGGTTAACGGCCTCAGGCTGTTGCTTTGCTTCGGAGAAAAAAATGAACATGCTGAAAGTCGCCGCTGCGACCGCCCTGCTGGGCATCACCGCTTTCGCCGCCCCCGCCAATGCCGGTCTCGTTTTCACGGTCGATCACGGCGGCTCCGGTCTCAACGTCGATACGAGCGGCTGCCTCGGCTGGTGCGACGTCACCGCCGACCTCGCGTTCGGCGGCGATTTCACGTTCACGCTCGAAGAGGGCAATGGCTACACTTTCACCTTCGGCGAGATCACGCCGAGCGGCGTCGGCGTCGGCCACGCCACGTTCACCGCGACGCTGGCGTTCTTCGAGCCGATCGCCGGCTCCGCCTCGTCGGGCGGCGAAGCCTATTACGTGACCGCCGGCGGCGTCATCACCGGCGGCTGGCTGATCTGGGACGACGTTCCCCCGATCGTCACCCCGAACGGCTCGGAGTTCACCGTGGACTTCCAGGACCTGTCGGGAATCGACTTCTTCGCGCCGATCGGCGTGAAGGCCAGGGTCACGGCGACCAAGGTCGTCGAAACCGTCGACGTGCCGGAACCGGCCATGCTCGGCCTGTTCGGCCTCGGCCTTGTCGCCCTCGGCGCCGCGCGCCGCCGCAAGGCCGCGTAAGCCTTCCAAGACTTCGTCACGCAAAGGCGCCGCCGGGGACCACTCCGGCGGCGCTTTTCGTTTCCGCGCTGCGGCATTGTGTCCGAAAGCGCGCGCCGCTCGCAAATTCGCGGCCGACCTGCTATCTTCGCGGCATGTCCACTTCCTCCCCTTTCAGCTACGCGATCGAGATCAACCCCGCCGACATCGACTTCATGGGGCACGTCAACAACGCCAGCTACCTGAAGTGGGTGCAGGACGCCGTGCTCAGCCACTGGCAGCGCTTCGCGCCCGCCGAGGCCGTCGCCGCGCACCTGTGGGTGGCGCTGAAGCACGAGATCACCTACCGCCGCCCGACCTTCCTCGACGACGAGGTGATCGCGACCGTGCTCCTCGAAAAGGTGCAGGGCGCGCGGGCCTTCTACGAGACGGTCATCAAGCGCGGCGAGGAGGTGCTCGCCGAGGTGAAATCGAGCTGGTGCTGCCTCGACGCCGAGACGCTGCGCCCGGCGCGGCTCGCACAAGGCGTCATCGACCGGTTCTTCGGCAAGGCCTGACCGGTCAGATCTCGATGCGCGAGAAGCCCTCGCGCAGCGTCCGGCTCCACGCTTCCGACATGGCCGTGAACGCCGGGTCGCCCGGCTCGAAGCGGTGCGTTTCGGAAACCCTGAGATCGTCCTTGCGCAGCACGGTGAGGTCGAGCGGCATCCCCACCGAGAGGTTCGAGCGCAGCGTCGAATCCATCGAGAGCAGCAGCGCCTTGCGCGCATCGTCGATCGGCATGTCCTTCCTCACCACGCGGTCGAGGATGGGCTTGCCGTACTTGTGCTCGCCGATCTGGAGGAACGGCGTGTCTTCCGTCGCCTCGATGAAATTGCCCTCGGGGTAGATCAGGAACATGCGCGGGCCGCCGCCCTTGCGCTGCCCGGCGAGGATCATCGAGGCGGTCGCGCCCTGCTTCATGCGTTCGAGCTTTTCCGAGACCTCCGCCGTGACGCGCGAGAGCGTGTCGCCGACGATGTGCGCGACCTCCAGCATCGTCGACGCCTTCATGATCGACGGGGTATCGGTCTGGTCCGGGTCGTCGAGGGCGTCGCGCAGACGCGCGATCACCGTCTGCGTCACCGACAGGCTCCCCGCCGTCATCAGCGCGATCACCCGCTCGCCCGGCGCTTCGAAGACGAACATCTTCTTGTAGCTGGCGATATTGTCGAAACCGGCATTGGTGCGCGTGTCCGACAGGAGCACGATGCCATCGTTGAGGAGCACGCCGACGCAGTATGTCATGGTACCGCGATCCTTATTGCTGCACCGCGGTCACTGCAACGGTCACGTCGAGGTCCTCGCTCGCGAGGCCGAACGAGACGCCCCGGATCGGCGCCGCTGCCACGGCGTCGACCCCCGAGCCGAGGCGGATGTAGCGCTCGTCCGGGCAGCAGCGGTTGGCGGGGTCGAAGCCCACCCAGCCGAGTCCCTCGATATGCAGTTCCGCCCACGCGTGGCTCGCCTCGTGCGGCGCGCCGTCGGCGCTGGCGAACAGGTAGCCGGAAACGTAGCGCGCCGGGATGCCTACCGACACCGCGCAGGCGATGAGCGCGTGCGCGTGGTCCTGGCAGACGCCGAGCGCGAGGCCGAGCGCCTCGGCGGCCGTGGTATGCGCGTGCGTTTCGCCCGGCGCGTACACGATGCCGTCGGCGACAGCGGCGGACATGGCGTGCGCGCGCTCGAGAAGCGCGGTCTCGGGAATGCCGGAGACGGCCTTCGCGGCAAGCTTCCTCAGCGCCGCATCCGGCCGCGTCGCGCGCGTGGTGCGGAGATAGACGAGCGGCGAGATGCGCTCGCGGTGGGCCTTGAGCACGCCCGCGAGATCGACGGTCTCGACCGTGCCGGTCACGTGGATGTCGATCGCCTCGACGGGGCCGTGCAGCGACATGGTGCGGATCGTGTCCCCCGCCCCGTCCGTGAACGGCTGCGAGAAGCGGCCGCCGTCCACCTCCACCTTCCAGTCGAGCGTGCGCTGCCCGGCGAAGCGCGACGGCGCGAGGCGGTGGCTCTGCACCACCTGCCGGATCGGCGCGGCGTAGCGGTAGCGGGTGACGTGCGAGACGACGAGCCGCATCAGCGGCCCCCGAACAGGTAGGTGTCCGCGATCTCGCTGCCGAGCGCGGCGGTGCGGACGATATGCCCGGTCAGGAACTCGTGGAGCCCGGCGAAGATGATGTCGTCGACGTCGGCGTCGGCAAGCTCGGCGAGCATCGTGCGCGCGGTCTGGTGCGGCTTCGTGCGCTGGCCGTAGGCACGCGACAGACGCGCGAGGTGATAGTTGGTCTGCTCGGCGCAGTGGATCAGCGAGCGCGGGCAGGACTTGTTGAGGATGAGGAAGTGCGCGATCTTCCCCGGCGTGTAGTCGCCGCCGTAGGCCCAGTGGAAGGCGCGGAACACCGACATGGCGCGCAAGAGCGTCGTCCACTGGTAGTTGTCGACGCCGCCGCCGACGCGGTCCGTCACCGGCAGCAGCACGTAGTATTTCACATCGAGCATCCGCGCGGTGTTGTCGGCGCGCTCGATGTAGTAGCCGAGGTTCATGAAGTCGTAGCCGTCCTGCTGGAGCTGCGTGCTCTCGATGGCGCCGCGCAGCAGCGCCGTCTGCCGCTTGGTCCAGTCGCAGAGCGTCATCAGGTCGGTGCGGCCCGGCCCGCGCCGTTCGAAGCTCTTGAGGTCCTGGAAGGCACCGTTCAGCGCGTCCCACACCTCGCTGGTGACGGCGGTGCGGACGATGCGGGCGTTGTCGCGGGCGCGGGCGATGCAGCTTGCCACCGAGGAGCCGTTCTCGCGATCGAAGAACAGGAAGGATTCGACCGTGGCGGGCGTCGTCTCGCCGTCGTAGCGCGAGGCGAAATCCGCCGCGCCGCCCGAGGCGGAGAGGATCGACGCCCAGTCGTTCTGGTGCCCCGCACCCGCCGAGGGCATCAGCGCGATGCGGTAGCCGACCTCGAGCAGCCGCGCCATCGTCTCGGCCCGCTCCATGTAGCGGGTCATCCAGAACAGGTTCTCGGCGGTGCGGCTCAGCATCGTCATTTCAGTCCGCCAGCACCCACGTGTCCTTGACGCCGCCGCCCTGCGAGGAGTTGACGACGAGCGAGCCTTCGCGCAGCGCGACCCGCGTCAGCCCGCCAGCGCAGAGGTGGATGCGCTCGCCGACGAGGCAGTAGGGCCGGAGGTCGACATGGCGCGGCGCGAGGCCGCCGTCGACGAACGTCGGGCTCGTCGAGAGCGCAAGCGTCGGCTGCGCGATGAACTCGCCGGGATTGGCCCTGATGCGCCGGGCATAGGCCTCGATCTCGTCCTTCGTGGACGCCGGGCCGACGAGCATCCCGTAGCCACCCGAGCCGTGCACCTCCTTCACCACCAGCTCCGGCAGGCGTTCGAGCACATAGGCGAGATCGTCCGCCTTGCCGCACTGCCACGTCGGCACGTTGGAGAGCACCGGCTCCTCGCCGAGGTAGAAGCGGATCATCTCGGGCACGTAGGTATAGATCGCCTTGTCGTCGGCCACCCCGGCGCCCGGCGCCGAGGCGACGGCGACGTTGCCCGCGCGGTAGACGTTCATCAGCCCCGGCACGCCGAGCATCGAATCGGGGCGGAAGCAGAGCGGGTCGAGGAAGTCGTCGTCGATGCGGCGGTAGATCACATCAACGCGCTTCGGCCCCATCGTGGTGCGCATGTAGACGTGGTCGCCGTCGACGAAGAGGTCCTGCCCCTCGACGAGCTCGACGCCCATCTGGTCGGCAAGGAAGGAATGCTCGTAATAGGCGCTGTTGAGCGATCCGGGGGTCAGCAGCACGACGGTCGGCTCGCCCTTGCAGCTTCCCGGCGCCACGCTCATCAGCGTGCGGCGAAGCTGGTTCGGATAGTCGTCGACGGGTTCGACGCGGTTCCGCTGGAACAGGTCCGGGAACATGCGCATCATGATCTCCCGGTTCTCCAGCATGTAGGAGACGCCGGACGGCGTGCGGCAATTGTCCTCCAGCACGAAGAAGTCGGTGGGGCCGGTGCGCACGATGTCGACGCCGACAATGTGGCTGTAGATGCCGCGCGGCGGCTGGATGCCCACGACCGCGGGCTCATAGGCGGCATTGCGGAATACCCGTTCGGCCGGGATGCGCCCGGCGCGGACGATCTCGGCGCGGTCGTAGACGTCGCGCAGGAAGGCGTTCAGCGCCTGCGCGCGCTGTTTGACGCCGCGCTCCAGCCGCCGCCATTCGTGCGCGGTGAACACGCGCGGGAAGATGTCGAAAGGGATGAGCCGCTCAGGATCGCCGCCCTCGCCGTAGACCGCGAAGGTGATGCCGATGCGGCGGAACAGGGCGTCGGCCTCGGCGCGCTTCAGATCGAGGAGGTCCGGCGGCATGTCGGAGACCCAACCCGAAAGGTCGAGATAGGGCTCGCGAACCGTTTCCCCGTCGTACATTTCGTTGAACGTCGAAATGCGTTTCCCCTTTAGACCCTGCGCTCCTTCGTCCCTGCTCGCGTTCGACCGTTATCGTTGGACGCGAGCCTAACGCGGTGGAATCCGGTTGGCGAGTCCCCTCTTGCGGCTCGACCGGAACGCCGCGGTGGCCTAGGGTGCGGGCAGTTCCACCTACGAGGACGATGATGCACGACCGTTCGCCGCTGGCCCCCGAAAAATTCCCGAAACTGCCCGACATCGAAGGCGTGCGCCTTGCGACCGCCCGCGCGGGGTACAAGGGCTGGGACCGCGCCGACATGCTGCTCGGCGAGTTCGCCGAAGGCACGGTCGTGGCCGGCCTGACCACGACGTCGAAGTGCCCCTCGCCCGAGGTGGAATGGTGCCGGGGGGCGCTCGCGCAGGGCAAGGCGCGCGCGCTGGTGGTGAACGCGGGCAATTCGAACGCCTTCACCGGGCGGCGCGGCAAGGCCGCGTGCGACGCGATCCTCGACACGGTCGCCGCTGAAACGGGCGCGGTGCGCGAGGAGATCTTCCTCGCCTCGACGGGCGTGATCGGCGTGCCGCTGCCCGAGGACAAGGCGAGGGACGGGCTCCGGCAGGCGTTCAACAAGCTCTCGGTGGGGTCGGACGCGAGCTGGCTGCACGCCGCCTCGACGATCATGACGACCGACACGTTCGCCAAGGGTGCGGGCGCCACCGCCATCGTCGGCGACCGCACCGTCGCCGTCGTCGGCATCGCCAAGGGCTCGGGCATGATCGCGCCCGACATGGCGACGATGCTCGCCTTCGTGTTCACCGACGCCGCCGTCTCGCCCGCGTACCTGAAGACCATGCTGGCGGCGGCGGCCGACCTCAGTTTCCACGCGATCACCGTGGACAGCGACACCTCAACGAGCGACACGCTGCTCGCCTTCGCGACCGGCGCGGCGAAGAACGCCGGGATCACCGGGCCGGATTCGCCGGGCGCGGACGCCTTGCAGGCGGCACTGACGCAGGTGTGCCGCGACCTCGCGCAGCAGGTGGTGCGCGACGGCGAAGGCGCGCAGAAGCTGATCACTGTCGAGGTGGAAGGCGCGATCGACGACGCCTCGGCGAAGCGCGTCGCGCTCTCCATCGCCAACTCGCCGCTGGTGAAGACGGCCGTGGCGGGCGAGGACGCCAACTGGGGCCGCGTCGTGATGGCGGTCGGCAAGGCGGGCGAACCCGCCGACCGCGACAGGCTCTCGGTGCGCTTCGGGGACACGGTCGTCGCCAAGGACGGCATGGTCGTCGACGGCTACGACGAGGCGCCGGTCGCCGCGCACCTCAAGGGGCAGGAGATCGAGATCGGCGTCGACCTCGGGCTCGGAGAGGGCCGCGCCACGGTGTGGACCTGCGACCTGACCCACGGCTACATCTCGATCAACGCCGACTACCGGAGCTGAAGACGCCATGACGATCACCGGACCTCAGGCACGCGCGGCAAGAGCGCTGGTACGGTGGCCGCGCGATCATGTCGCCAAGGGCGCGGGGCTGGACGAGGACACGCTGCGCGCCTTCGAAAGCGGCAACGCCGACCTTGCCCCTGATGCGGCGCACCGCCTGCGAACGGTGCTGGAAGCGGGCGGCGCCGTGTTCCTGCCGGAGAACCGTGACGGCGGCGTCGGCGTCCGGCTCAAGTTCACCGCGAAGGACGTGCGGGCCATAGACCGCATGGAGAATGAAGGCGGCGCCTACGGCAGCGACGACGTTTGAGCCGTAGGCCCGGGGGGCCTGACCGCAGCCCATATCCCGCGTGACGCCGCGCCCCCGCGCGGCTATGAGCGCCCGGCCATGTCGTCCGCGTCCTCCCGTCCCGCAATCGCGTTCATCCTCGCCGTCGCCGTGCTCGACGTGATGGCGATGGGAATCGTCATCCCCGTGCTGCCTGCCCTCATCGAGGACTTCGCGGGCTCGGAGGCCGCCGCCGGGTACTGGAACGGCATCATGGTGGCGATCTGGGCGGGGATGCAGTTCCTGTGCTCGCCGGTGATCGGCTCCATCTCCGACCGCTTCGGGCGCCGGCCGACGATCCTGATCTCGACCGCGGGGCTGACGCTCGACTGGATCCTGATGGCGCTGGCGCCGGACCTCTGGTGGCTCGCCGTGGGCCGCATGATCGGCGGCATCACCTCGTCGAGCTTCACCGCCGTGTTCGCCTACATGGCCGACATCACCGAGCCCGAGCACCGCGCGCGCGGCTACGGCCTCGTCGGCGCGGCGTTCAGCGCGGGATTCATCGCCGGGCCGCTGATCGGCGGCGTGCTCGGCGAGATCGGGCCGCGCGCGCCGTTCTGGGCCGCCGCGGCGCTCTCCGCCGTCACCTTCCTCTACGGCCTGTTCATCCTGCCGGAATCGCTGCCGCAGGAGCGGCGCATGGCGTTCTCATGGACGCGCGCGAACCCGTTCGGCGCGCTGAAGCTGCTGCGCTCGCATCCGGAGCTCTCCGGCCTCGCGGTGGTGAATTTCCTGCTGTACTTCGCGCACCACGTGTTTTCGGTGGTGTTCGTGCTCTATGCGGCGCACCGCCACGGCTGGACCCCGATGTACATGGGCGGCGCGCTGGCGCTCGCAGGCGTGCTCGAAATGATCGTGCAGGCGATGCTGGTCGGCCCGGCGGTGAAGCGCTGGGGCGACCGGCGCACGATGGTCGCGGGGCTGGTGATGGGGAGCATCGGCCTTGCGGGCATGGGGCTTGCGCCCACCGGGCTTCTCTTCACGCTGGCGCTGTTCCCGAACGCGCTCTGGGCGCTCGCCATGCCGACGCTGCTGTCGCTGATGACGCGCCGCGTGTCCGAAAGCGAGCAGGGCCAGCTTCAGGGCGCGAACATGAGCGTCGGCAGCATCGCGGGCATCGCCTCGCCGCTGTTCTTCGGCTGGATGTACGAGCAGACCGTGGCGGATACGCCGGGCGTCAGCTTCCTGATCGCGGCGGGCATCCTCGCGGCAGGAGCGCTATTGGCGGCGTTCGTCAGCCGCCGCGCGGCGCGGACGGAAACCGCCGCGGGCGCGGAAACGCGGACCCTCGCCTAGCCCTGGCGGCTGGACACGCCTTCGGCGAGCTCGCCGACGAGCCAGTCCTTGATCATCGACTTCGGCTGCGCGCCGACCTTGGTGGCGGCGGGCTTGCCGTCCGTGTACAGGATCATCGTCGGGATGCCGCGGATGCCGAACTGCGAGGCGAGCTCGGGGTGATCGTCGGTGTTGAGCTTGGCGATCGTCACCTGCTCGCCGAGTTCCTCCGAAAGCTCCTCGAGCGCCGGGGCGATCTGGCGGCACGGTCCGCACCACGGCGCCCAGAAGTCGATGAGGACCGGCTTGCCGGCATTGGTGACATCCTCGAAATTTTCCGGGGTGATGGCGGTGGAACCCATGACAGATCTCCGAAACGGACAATGCGTGGCGCGCAATCTGGGGCGTTGCCGCGTGCGCTTCAAGCCGAAATGCGCGAAGCCTTTCTGCCGCGCCTGAAAGGCCGGCTTTCAGGTCAATCGACGCGGATCAGGCGCAGCGCCGCCGTGTAGAACAGCGCGGTTTCGACGCGGCGGCCGGGGAAGATGCGGGCGAGCGCGTCGCGGTAGGCGCGCATCTGGCGGAGGTGCTGGGGCGGCACGCCCGCAAGGTCCTGCGGCGGTTGCCGCCCGGTCTTGAAATCGAGCGCGCGCACGACGTCTTCGCCGACGACCAGCCGGTCGATGGTGCCCGTGATGACGACATCCTCGACGACCGCCGACAGCGGCGCCTCGGCATAGGCCTCGCCTGCGAACCACGGCGCAAGCGCCGGATCGGCGAGCGCGCCCGCGATCTCGGCGGCGACGGCGTCCGCATCCTGATCGGGCGCGTTGCGGCGGAGCCATGCGCGCATCGCCGCCTCGCGGTTTTCCGGGGCGACGCCGCCGATCCGCTCGAAAAGCTGGTGCAGCACCTGCCCGCGCCGCGCGGCGGCACGCAGCGCCGGGCCGGGCGGCGGCTCGGGCGGGTCATCGTCCTGCGGGGCGGAGGGCGCGAGCGGGCGCGGGGGACGTTCCTCCTCCGGCGGCATCGCGAGCGCCCATGCAGGAATCGCGGGCGTGACCGGCTGAGCGGCTTTCACAGGCTTTGCCGCGGGCGCGGGCGTGCCGCTCGCATGGCGCAGCACCTCGCCCCACACGGGATCGGTGACGCTTTCCGCGCCCAATGCCGCGAGCGCATCGACGACATGGCCGTGCCAGCTCTTCGCCTTCGACGGCCGCTTGCCGAGCGCGCCGCCGACATAGAGCCGGTCCTCAGCGCGGGTGAGCGCGACGTAGAGCAGGCGCATGTGCTCCTCGTCCCCCGCGCGGGTCGCGGCTTCGTAAGCGATGCGTGCGGGGCCGACCAGCGCCTTCGACGAGCCGAAGAACAGCGGCGCGGGGCCGAGGCCCGGCAGATCGAGCGGAAGCGGCGGTTTCGCGCCCTTCGGCACGGCGGAAGCCGCGTCCGCAAGGATGACGATGGGCGCCTGAAGCCCCTTCGAGCCGTGCACCGTCATGATGCGGACGGCGTCGTGCGCAGCCTCGGCGTCGCGCTTCACCTCCACGTCGTCCGCCTCGATCCACGACAGGAAACCCTGCAAGGACGGCGTGTTCGCGCCTTCGTAAGCAAGCGCCTGGTTGAGCAGTTCCTCGATCGGGTCGCGCGCCTCCTCACCGAGCCGCGCGATGAGGCGCAGGCGGCCCTGCGGCGCGCCGGAGAGCACGTATTCGAGGAACTCGTAGGGCGCCATGTAGTCGGCGCGGGCGAGCACCTTGCCGAGCCACGCTTCCGCAGTGCGCGCCTTGTCGTCTGTGCGGTCGCGCAGCGTGCGCCAAAGCGTGCCGCGCCGCTTGTACGCAAGGCCGTAGAGATCGTCCTGCGACCAGCCGAGGAAGGGCGAGACGAGCAGCGCGGCGAGCGACAGGTCGTCGCCCGGCTGGAGCGCGAAGCGGACGAGCGCGAGCAGGTCCTGCACCGCGAGCGGCTGGGTGAGGCGCAGCCGGTCCGCGCCCGCCACCGGCACCCGCGCCGCCATCAGCGCCGAGACGAGCGCGGGCACGAGGCTGCCGCGCGAGCGCACCAGCAGCATGATGTCGCCCGCCGCGATCGGCCTGCCCTTCGAGGCCAGAAGCTCGCCGCGCTCCAGCCAGCCGGAAACCTGACGCGCGATGTTCGCCGCGAGCGTGCGCTCGGCGTCCTCGGGGACGGCATCCTCCGCCTCGTCCTCGTCGATGGTCCCGGTGACGGGTGTCCACAACACCACCTCCCCCGCGACGCCCGCGCGGTGCGCCGCGTGGTGCGGGATGTCGCCCTCGATGCCGAACGCGGCGGAACCAACGGTTTCCACCACCGTATCGACGACATCGAGCACGGCGGGCGCGGAGCGGAAGCTGAGCGCGAGGTCGATCGTCTCGAAGGGCTTGTCCGCGCTCAGCGCGCGGTTTTCGGCGGAGACGCGCGCCGCCTCGAACGCGCGCGGGTCGGTGCCCTGGAAGCCGAAAATCGCCTGCTTGTAGTCGCCGACCGCGAACTGCGTGCGCGGTCCCGTCTCCGCCTCGTCGCGCGTGCCTTCCCCGGAAAAGAACTCGTCCGCGATCGCCTCGACGATCGCCCACTGCGCGGCGTTGGTGTCCTGCCCCTCGTCGACGAGGATGTGGTCGATGCGCTGGTCGAGCTTGTAGAGCACGAACGGCGCAGCGAGCGTGGACAGGAGCCGCGCGGCCTTGACGATGAGATCGGCGTAATCGAGCGCGCCCGCCGCTTCCTTGCGCGTCTCGTAGGCGGCGGCGAGGGCATGGCCGACGCGCAGGTGCAGCGCGGCCGTCTCGGCGAGGTCGAGCCCGGCGGCGAGATCGCGGACGGCGCCGACGACCGTGCAGAAGCGCTCGTGAAGGTCGGCGAGCCCCTTGGGCGCAGCCCGGCGCTCGCCGTCCTTGCGGAAGCCCGCGCCGACGAGATCGTCGAGGAAATCGTGCCGCACTTCCGGCGCCGCGCCGAGCACACGCGCGAGCGCGTCGGCGGCATCGAGGCCCGTCTTCGTGCCCCACGCCGCCATCGCTGCCGCATATTCGCGCACGGTCTCCCAGTCGAAGGCCTCATCGG
>JACFNY010000020.1:0-322 GCA_019454625.1 Sphingomonadaceae bacterium | reverse complement strand
CATCGGCGAGCGCGGCGGCGAGCACCTCGTCGCGGCTACCCGCGCCGGGCAGGCCGAGCCCGCGCCGCACGAGGCCGCGCCAGTCGACCGCCTTGCCGTAGACATCCTCGAACACGCCGCGCCCGGCGAGCAGCTTCGCGACCACCTCCTGCACGCGCGCCTCGCCGTTCTGCACGGAAAGGTCCGCGAGATCGGCCAGCAGCGCCGCGTCGCCGCTGCCGATCCGTTCGGCGAGCGTTTCGGCGTGGATGCGCAGCGCGCTCCGGTCGTCGAGCGTTTCGTAACCGGGCGCGATCCCGGCTTCGAGCGGGAAGGCGGCGAG
>JACFNY010000019.1:11757-14201 GCA_019454625.1 Sphingomonadaceae bacterium | reverse complement strand
GGCGTGCACATAGATGTCCGCGCCGCCGCCGGTCACGGGCACGTAGATGCGGAAGCGGTTCAGCCGGTCCGCCTTGCCGATGGCGCGCGCGAGCAGCACGCGCGCGGCGTCCATCGCCTTCTGTTCGAGCCAGCCGTCCGCCGAGCGCGGCATCACCACCACGATCTCCGGCGGGTCGTCCTCCACCATGCGCGCCGCGATGGCCGCGGCGATCCGGCCTGACGTCAGATACTGGTTCTCGATGTAGATGAAGCGCCGCGCCGCCGCGATCATGTCCAGCCACAGCGCCTCGATCTCGCGCACCTCGGCGCAGTCGCGCCACGCCGCGCGGGTGCGCGCGATGGCGACGTCCACGTCGCGGAAATCGACCCTGGCATCGTCCGGCCAGTGGTCGTGGCCGTCTTCCGCAGGGGGCAGGTCGCGGCGCGTCGCGTGCTTCCACCGGTCGCGGCCGAGGTCGGCGAGCGCCTGCGCCGCGTCGCCGTCGAGCATCATGGTGACGTCATGCCACGGGCCGTAGGGCTTGCCGTCCGGTAGCGTGCGGCGCGGGTCGTCGTCGGCGTGGGCCGTGGTGTCCCAGCGCGCGCACGAGATGTCGATGCCGCCGCACACCGCGAAGCGCTCGTCGATCACCACGATCTTCTGGTGGTGGCTGCACCCGGCGGGATGGAAGCTGTCGAAGCGGAAGTCGATCGCGCGCGTCATCTGCCAGCGCAGCAGCATCCATGCCGCGCGCGGGCGCAGGAACTGCTTCAGCGCGCCGAAGCTCCATTTCAGGATGTCGATCTGGCGCGCGGGGTTTTCGCGCGCGAGCCGCAGGAAGAAATGCCCCAGGCTTTCGCCGTGGCCGTTCCCGTCCGGCTCCAGCGCGATGCGCGTGTCGAAGTCCCAGCCGATGATGAGGATGCGCCGCCACGCCGCCAGCATCGCCTCGCGCACGTAATGGTAGTAGTCGGCGGCATCGACCACGGCGGCGGCGCGCGCTGCCTTCTCGATGCGCCAGCAGTTGCGCCCCGCCTCGACGACGGGGGTGAGGGAAGGGTCGCCGCCCTGCTCTTCGTTTATCATTTGTTCTCCGGCTGTGTTCCGGTGGCCCAACGCCCTGAAGCAACGCTAGTGGTAACGCAAAACCGGGTGTTCGGCTCCCTCGTTCCGTGCAGGAAACGGATGGCGGTCGAACCCGATCTTGATCTGGATCAAGGAAATCTCGCCAAAGGCCCGGTTCATCGTCCCGATGAGCGATTCCGGCGTCAGCGCGACACCTTACGACAGCATCGGCGGCGAGGCCGCCGTCAGGCGCGTCGTGGACCGTTTCTACGATCTCATGGAAAGCGAGCCCGGCTATGCGGCGCTTCGCGCGATGCACGCGCCGGACCTCGCGCCGATGCGCGGTTCGCTCGCCGGTTTCCTCACGGGCTGGCTCGGCGGGCCGCGCCATTGGTTCGAGGAGAACGTCGGCGTCTGCGTGATGTCGGCGCACGCCGTGCTGCCCATCGACGCCGAGACCTCGCGGCAATGGACGGACGCGATGGCGCGCGCGCTTTCGGAAAGCGGCGTCGATGCCGATCTCGCGGCCCGCATGAACGACGCGTTCGAGAGAATGGCCGGGGGAATGGCCCGGATGGCCGCAAACCGCAACAATTGATTTAACATAATATATATTATCGTTGTTAAAGATAAGAGCGCGGAGGAAGCGCTCGACATGTCCCCCTTCCATTCGTGCGCTCCCGGCTTTCCCGAATCCGCCGCTGCGGCTACGCGGATGTCATGAGCAAGGAAACCGCACCCGAAGCCTACGCCCGGCTTGCCGACGTGATGCGCGCGCTGCGCGATCCCGCGCGCGGCTGCCCGTGGGACCGTGAGCAGGATTTCGCGTCCATCGCGCCGTACACGATCGAGGAAGCCCACGAGGTCGCCGATGCCATCGCCCGCGGCGACATGGCCGACCTTCAGGGCGAACTCGGCGACCTGCTGCTTCAGGTCGTTTACCATTCGCAGATGGCGGTCGAGGCCGGGCATTTCACGTTGGCTGACGTCACCTCCGGAATCGCCGACAAGATGGTCCGCCGCCATCCGCACGTCTTCGGTGACGCCAGCGTCGCGGATGCGGACGCCCAGACGGCGGCGTGGGAGGACCAGAAGGCCCGCGAGCGCGGCGACCGGGGCGCGCTCGCCGGCGTGGCGCTCGGCCTCCCCGCGCTGATGCGCGCGCAGAAGCTGCAACGCCGCGCCGCGCGCGTCGGCTTCGACTGGCCCGACGCGGCGGGTCCGCGCGCCAAGATCGACGAGGAACTGGCCGAGGTCGAGGCCGCCGACGATGCGTCGCGCGCCGGCGAGATCGGCGACCTGCTGTTCGCCGTCGTCAACTACGCGCGCCACCTCGGCATCGACGCGGAAGACGCCCTGCGCGCCGCCACCAAAGATGAAAACCTCGCGTCCGAGAA
>JACFNY010000019.1:0-11747 GCA_019454625.1 Sphingomonadaceae bacterium | reverse complement strand
TCGAACGCCGCTTCAATACGGTGGAAGCCACCGCCGACAAGCCCTTGCCGGATATGGACATCGAAGCGCTCGAAGTGCTCTGGCAGCGCGCGAAAGCGGCGGAGCGTTAGGGAAGCGCCAGGAAACGCGCGCGGTCCTCGTCGCTGATCCGCACCTTAAGTTCCACGGACTCGCCCTTCACGCGGCGTTTCAGCACGAGGCCGTTGTTCTCCAGCCACGCGAGCCGCTTGCCGTCGCCCGCGCTGACGACGAACCTGTGCACGCGCGCGTCGCGCAGCAGCGTGTCGGAGATGAGCCTGCGGAGGTCGTCCACCCCTTCCCCGCTCACTGCCGATATGAGGATGCTGTTCGGCGCTGCCGCCTGTTCGAGCGCGGGTTTGCGCGTCTCCGCGTCCAGCAGGTCGGCCTTGTTCAGCGCCTCGATGATCGGCCGCCCGCCGTCCGGATCGACGCCGAGGTCGGCGAGCACGTCGATGACGTCGCGCTTCTGCGCCTCGGTCTCCGGGTGCGCGATGTCGCGGACGTGGACGATGATGTCGGCGTCGAGCACCTCCTCCAGCGTGGCGCGGAACGCGGCGACGAGCATGGTCGGCAGCTCGGAGACGAAGCCGACGGTGTCGGAGAGGATCGCCTTGTCGATACCGGGGAGCGCGATGGCGCGCATGGTGGGATCGAGCGTCGCGAACAGCAGGTCCTCCGCCATCACGGAAGCCCCGGTCAACCGATTGAAAAGTGTCGACTTTCCGGCGTTGGTATAACCGACAAGGGCAATCACCGGATAGGGCGCCTTCTTGCGCTGGCGGCGTTGCAGCCCGCGCGTGCGGCTCACCTCGCCGAGTTCCTTGCGCAGCCGTGCCATGCGCTCGCGAATGAGACGCCGGTCGGTCTCGATCTGCGTCTCGCCGGGGCCGCCGAGGAAACCGAAACCGCCGCGCTGGCGTTCGAGGTGCGTCCACGAGCGCACGAGGCGGCTCGCCTGATAGCCGAGGTGGGCAAGCTCGACCTGAAGCCGGCCCTCCCGCGTCGCCGCCCTCTCCCCGAAGATCTCGAGGATGAGTCCCGTGCGGTCGATGACCTTGGTGCCGGTGCCGGTCTCGAGGTTGCGCTGCTGGAGCGGCGACAGCGCGCCGTCCACGACGGTCAGCTCCGCGCCCGTCTTCTCGGCGAGCGCGGCGATCGCCTCCACCTGCCCGGCGCCGATCAGCGTCGCGGGTCGCGGGTCGCGCACACGGAAGATGCGCGTGCCGACCACGTCGAGCGTGATCGCCCCGGCAAGGCTTTTCGCTTCCTGGAGACGCGCCTCGGCATCGCGGCGTGCGGCGGAGTCGCGGCGCACGACATCGGGCACGACGACGAGCGCCTTCGTGCCCACGCTGACGCCGCGGACGTCGTCGTGCGATCCGAAACTGTGGAACTGCTTACGCCGTCTGCCCCCGGCCTGCGGCGGCGTTCCGGCGTCGGGATCGGTCAATCGTCGTCGCCGTCTTTCTCGGGCTCAAACAATTGAACGGGGCTCGCCGGCATGATCGTGGAAATCGCGTGCTTGTAGACAAGCTGCGAATGACCGTCGCGGCGAAGCAGAACCGAAAAATTATCGAACCAGGTGATGACACCCTGTAGTTTTACGCCGTTCACGAGAAACATCGTCACCGGCGTCTTGCTCTTACGGACCGCGTTCAGGAACACGTCCTGCAAGTTATTGGCCTTGTCTGCCATGTCCCCCTAATCCTCTTACACTGCGCCCGATTGCCAGAGACGCGGGCACACTATTTGGGGGTCGGGGGCTTCCCGTCAAGTGTCGGAATTGACTTCATCGTCGCCTTTTCCGGGATCGGAGAGGCCGAGCGCCTTCAGCTTCCGGTGCAGCGCAGAGCGTTCCATGCCGATGAAAACCGCGGTTCGCGAGATATTCCCCGAGAAACGGCGGATCTGCACGCGCAGATACTCGCGCTCGAAGGATTCCCGCGCCTCGCGCAGCGGCGTGCCCATGATCGAGCGCACCGCCTCGTTCGGCATCAGCTTGGCGGGCTCGGCGATGATCTCGGAGGGCAGCATGTCGACCTCGATGCGCTGCGCGCGTTCGGGCGGCATCAGGATCAGCGTCCGCTCGATGATGTTGCGAAGCTGGCGAACGTTGCCCGGCCAGTCGTAGGTCTGGAGCGCGGCCATCGCGTCGTCGCTGATTCGCGGCGTCGGGATACGGCGCTCCGCCGCGAGCTTGGCAAGGAAGTACTCGACAAGCTCGCCGATGTCCTCGCGCCGCTCGGAAAGCGGCGGCAGGTGCACGGGCACGACGCTGAGGCGGTAGAACAGGTCTTCGCGGAAGCGTCCGGCAGCGATTTCCCCGGCAAGGTCGCGCGAGGTGCTGCTTACGACGCGCACGTCCACCTTCACGCTGCGCGCGCCGCCGACGCGCTGGAACATCTGCTCGGTGAGCACGCGCAGGATGCGCGCCTGCGTGGCGAGCGGCATGTCGGCGACCTCGTCGAGGAACAGCGTGCCGCCGTGCGCCTGTTCGAAGAGGCCGATGCGGACGGGCTGGCCGTCCTCCTCCACCCCGAACAGTTCCTCCTCGAACCGGTCCGGGTGGAGCCGCGCCGCCGCCACGACCACGAACGGGCCGTTCGCGCGCGGGGACCACTGGTGGAGCAGGCGCGCGGCGACCTCCTTGCCCGCGCCCGGCGGGCCGTCGATCAGGACGCGGCTGCCCGTCGCCGCGACGCGCTTCAGCGTCGCGCGCACGCCGTTGATCATCGCGGACGAGCCAGTGAGTTCGCCTTCGATGCCGGCGCGCGAGCGAAGCTCCTCGTTCTCGCGGCGCAAGCGCTCCGCTTCCGTGGCGCGCTCGACGGTGTGGATCAGCTGGTCCGCCTGGAACGGCTTCTCGATGAAGTCGTAGGCGCCGCGCTTGATCGCCGCGACCGCCGTCTCGACGTTGCCGTGGCCCGAGATCATGATGACGGGAAGCCCCGGATTGCGCTGCTTCACGACCTCCAGCAGCTCGATGCCGTCGAGGCGCGAGCCCTGCAGCCAGATGTCGAGCACGAGCAGGCTCGGCAGGCGTTCGCTGAGCGCGGCGAGCGCGCTGTCGCTGTCGCCCGCGGTCCGCGTTTCATAGCCCTCGTCATCGAGGACACCCGCGATCAGTTCCCGGATATCGGCTTCATCGTCGATGATCAGAATATCAAGCGCCACACATCTACCTTTGCTGGACTGCGACTTTTTCCGGAACGGGCTCTTGCGCAACATGGGCGTGCAAGGCGGCCAGGTCGAAACTCATCACCGCGCAGGCGCCGCCGCCCGCCGCGTCCCTGAGGTCGAGCGTGCCGTCGTGTTCCTCCACGATCTTCTTGACGATGGCGAGGCCGAGGCCCGTGCCCTTCGTGCGCGTCGTCACATAGGGCTCGGTCAGCCGGTCGCGCTGGCTCGCGGGAAGGCCGATGCCGTTGTCGACGACGGTCACCACCAGCGTATCGGGCTCGGCGAGCCGTGCGGACAGGGCAATGCGGCCGTCCACATCGCCGTCCTTGCAGCGCGCACCCACGGATTCGGCGGCGTTCTTCAAGAGGTTGGTGAGCGCCTGCGCGATCTGGCGGCGGTCGCAGACGAACGGCGGCAGGTCCGCCGGCACGTCCATGTCGTAGTCGAAGTCGCTGTGCGCGACCTCCTGCAGGAAGATCGCCTGCCGCGCGATGTCGAGGAACGATTCCGGCCTGAACACGGGCTTCGGCATCCGCGCGAACGACGAGAACTCGTCGACCATCTGCCTGAGGTCGCCGACCTGCCGGACGATGGTCTCGGTGAGGCTGCGGAACGTGTCCGCCCCCTCCTCGATCTTGTTGCCGTAGCGGCGCTGGAGCCGCTCGGCCGAAAGCTGGATCGGCGTCAGCGGGTTCTTGATCTCGTGCGCGATGCGCCGCGCCACGTCCGCCCAGGCCGCGCGTCGCTGGTCGGCGAGCTGCTGGGTGATGTCGTCGAAGGTGATCACGTAGCCCCGGCTGCCGCCAGAGACGCCGCCCATGTGCACGAGCAGCGTCTGCACGTCGTTGCCGCGCGCGATCCGCACTTGCCCCGCCGCCTGCCCCGATGCCCGCGTCTCTTCGAGCAGTGCCGAGAACTCGGGCACGGCCTCCTCGATGGTCATGCCGCCGAGCGCTTCTTCCGTCATTTCGAGGAGGGCGGCGGCGGAGTGGCTGACGAGGCGGATATGGCCGTCCTCGTCGATCGAGATGACGCCCGCCGAGACGCTGGAGAGCACGGCTTCGGTGAACTGCCGGCGCGCGTCGAGCTGCTCGTTGGCGGCGACGAGCGCGCTCGTCTGCGCCTGTAATTGGCGCGTCATGCGGTTGAAGGTGCGCGCGAGCGTCCCGACCTCGTCGGGGCTGTTGCGGACCGGCACGCGCGCGGCGAGGTCCCCGCCCCCGACCCGCTCGGCCGCGCGGACGAGGCGCCCGATCGGCGCCACGAGCCGGTTCGCCAGCCACAGGGCCGAGAGGATGGCGGCGGCAAGGATGAGCAGCGCGATCACGAACAGCGCGAGGTTGAACTGCCATTGCAGGCTCTTCGAGCGCGCCAGCAGCGCGTCGTACTCGTTCATCGCGCCTTCCGCGCGCTGCGCCGACTGGAGCACGGCGGGATCGACGCTGCGGCTGACGTAGACGTAGCGTTCGAGCAGCGGGTCGATGCGGACGATCGCCTCGACACGGTCCGAGGCCGTGGCGAGCACGCTGGCGCGGCCCGAGCGCGCGCGCGCGATGTCGGTGGGGAGGATGCGCTGCGTGAGCGGCGGCCCGCTCATGCCGACGGCGGCGTAGACGTGGTAGTTCTCGTCGCTCGGCGTGAAAACGCTGGCCTCGGTGAGGTTGCGGGCGGCGACCTGGAACGCGAGGCCCTCTGCGAACCCGGCGGAATCGATGCCGTAGCTGTTCGCGTATTCGTAGATGTCGGTTCCCATCGCCTCGATGTCCGCGACGATGCGCTGGCGGTTCTCCGCGACGTAGGAATGCGCGACCTGCTCGGCGTTCTGGAGCACGGTGCGGGCGTTGTCGGAAAACCAGAACTGCGTGCCGAACTGGAAGAGCAACGAGGCGAACACCACGACGAGCAGCGTCGGAATCGCCGCGATCGCGGAGAACAGCGCCACCATGCGCACGTGCATCCGCGCGCCGGCGAGCCCGCGCCGCCGGTTGACGCGCAGGATCACGAAGCGGCGGCCGATCAGCACGAGCAGCGCCATCAGCGGCACGAGGTTGGCGACGAGCAGGATCGTGCGCCCGGAGGGCGTGTTGGCGGCGGTGAAGAACGTGTCGGTGAGCGCGAAATAGCTCGCGCAGCCCACGGCGACGGCGATCAGCCCCAGCGCGATCTCGAGCCGCGGGTACAGCTCGACGCGCGAGACCCAGCGGCTGATGCGGCGGCGCAGCCGGCGGTGCGGCGATACTGGCTTGGGGGATGCAGTCGCGGACATGTTCAAACGCAGCTTAACCACTTTGCCTGTTGCCGCAAATACACAGTAGCGGCAACCCGGTAACGATCCGATTCTGAAATCAGCCTGAACGGCCGACAGGCGGTCCCGCCGGGCGGAGCGCCACGGCGTCGATACCGCGGTCGTTCAGCTTCTTGCGCAGTGTGTTGCGGTTGATGCCGAGCAGCCTGGCGGCGCGGATCTGGTTGCCGCGCGTCGCCGCGAGGCTCAGCAGCAGCAGCGGCTTCTCGACCTCCGCGAGCACCCGCTCGTAAAGCCCGTCCGGCGGCAGGTCGTCGCCGAACGTGTCGAAATAGCGCGCGAGGTGCGCCTCCACGGAGCCCGCGAGGCCGCGATTGTCGCTCTCCGCGCGTGCCGAGGGCACGCGCTCGCTGCGCAGCGCCTCCTCGACGCTGGCGGCGGAAATGACGTCGGAGCGTTCGAGCGCCGCGAAGCGCCGCATCAGGTTCTCGAGCTCGCGGACGTTGCCCGGCCAGTCGTGCGCCTGAAGCCGGAGGATGGCTTCGGGCTCCAGCGTCTTCGCCGGAAGCCCCTCCGCCTCGGCGCGGCGCAGGAAGTGCGTCGCAAGCTCGGCGATGTCGTCGACGCGGCTCCTCAGCGGCGGCAGGTGCAGCGGCACGACGTTCAGCCGGTAGAACAGATCCTCGCGGAACAGCCCGGCGTCGACGAGGCGGCGCAGGTCCTTGTTGGTCGCGGACACGATGCGGATGTCCGCCTTGATCGGGCGCATCCCGCCCACCGTGGTGAATTCGCCGGACTGGAGCACGCGCAGCAGCCGCGTCTGCGCCTCCATCGGCATGTCGCCGATCTCGTCGAGGAACAGCGTGCCGCCCTGCGCCTGCTCGAAGCGGCCGATGGCGCGGGCCTGCGCGCCGGTGAAGGCGCCGCGTTCGTGGCCGAACAACTCGGATTCGATGAGCTCGCGCGGGATCGCCGCCATGTTGACGGCGACGAACGGCCCCGTCCGCCGCGGGCCGAGGTCATGCAGCGCTTTCGCCACGAGTTCCTTGCCGGTGCCGGATTCGCCGAGGATGAGCACGGTGAGGTCGGTGGGCACGACGCGCGCGATCGTGCGGTACACCTCCTGCATCGCGGGCGAGCGGCCGATCAGCGGCAGGCCGTCGCCCTCGTCCTTCGCCGCCGCTTTGCGCGCGGGCGCCTGCGACTGTTCGAGCGCGGCGGAAACGGCAGCCGCCAGCTTATTGATATCGAACGGTTTCGGCAGGTATTCGAACGCGCCGTTCTCGGTCGCGCGCACCGCCGTTGCCAGCGTGTTCTGCGCGCTCATCACGATCACCGGCAGGCCCGGGCGGCGCGCGAGGATGCGCGGCACGGCGTCGAGCCCGTCGGCGTCCGGCAGCACGACGTCGGTGATCACCGCGTCCCCTACCCCCGCCTCGATCAGTTGCCAGAGCCCCGCGACGGTATCGGTCGTGCGGACCTCGTGGCCCGCGCGCACCAGCACCTGCCGCACGACAGTGCGGATCGCCGCGTCGTCGTCGGCGACGATGATCGTGCCGGTGCGGCTCACTGCCTGCCCGCCGTGGGCAGGAGCACGCGGAAGGTCGTCCGCGGCGGGTTTTCCTGCCGGTCGTACTCGATGAGCCCGCCGTGGTCGCCAACGAGCTTGGCAACGAGCGCGAGGCCGAGGCCGGTGCCGCCCGGCTTCGTGGAAATGAAAGGATCGAACAGATGCTCGGCGACGTCCGCGGGCGCGCCCGGCCCGTCGTCGATCACGCAGACCTCGATCGGCACGGACATGCGCCGCTTGGAGCCCTTCACCGCCACCTTGAGGCCGTGCCGATAGGCGCTTCGCAGGCGTATCTTGCCTTTGTTTCCCGTGGCTTCGCTGGCATTCTTCACAAGGTTCACGAAAATCTGGATCAGCGCGTCGCGGTCCCCGTCCACGTCCGGCAGCGAGGGATCGTACTCCTCCTCGAACTCCACGTCGCGCGCGAAGCCGTGCTCGGCGAGGCGGCGGACGTGGCCGAGGATCAGGTGTATGTTTTCCGGCTGCCGCTTCAGCGGCCGCGTATCGGTGAATTCCTCCATCGAGTCGATCAGCGTGCTGATGCGATCGACCTCCGTGCAGATAAGATCGGTAAGTTCGGGGTCGCCGTCCTGCGCCAGGAGCTGCGCCGCGCCGCGAATCCCCGAAAGCGGGTTCTTGATCTCGTGCGCCAGCATCGCCGCGACGCCCACGGCCGTCTTCGCCGCCCCCACCTGCTCGCGCTGGCGGTTCACCATCGTCGCCGCCGCGCGCCGCTGGAACACCAGCGTTGACCAGCCCGGCGCATCCGGCACCGGCGAGACCAGCAGGTCGGCGGTGACGCGGCGCCCGCCGATGAACGCGATGTCGAGGTCGTAGGCCGCGAACTCGCCGCCGGTGACGACCGCCTCGAACAGCACCGCGCGCACCGCGCTGTCCTCCGGGAAGATCGCGCCCCAGCCACGGTCGACGAGCGTCGGCTCGCTGAGGTTGAACATGTCCTCGGCGGCGGTGTTCATCCGCGCGGGCGCGCCGTTCGCGTCGATGAGGACGATGGGGATCGGAAGACTTGCGAGCAGGTCGTCGGCGGACGGCGGCGGAACCAGCGGAACCGCGGGCACGGTGGCCATGTCAAGCGGCCGCCCGGGCAAGCCAAGGCGCGTAGAACTCCCGGAGCATCGCCTTCACCCGCGCCGGATCACCGACCTGGTTGACGCTGTTCCGGAACTCGGCGGAGCCGTGCATTCCCTTGGTGTACCAGCCGATGTGCTTGCGCGCGAGGTTGACGCCCGTGTCCGTGCCGTAAAGCGCCAGCATCATCTCGTACTGCTCGAGGATCAGGTGGTACTGCTCCTCGATCGTCGGCGCCTTGAAGCGGTGGCCGCAGAGGTCGGCCATCACCTCGCCGAGCAGCCACGGGCGGCCGTAAGCCCCCCGCCCCACCATCACCGCGTCCGCGCCAGACTGTTCGAGCGCGGTGCGCGCATCCTCCACCGAGCAGATGTCGCCGTTCACCACGACCGGCAGCGAAACGGCATTCTTGACATTGCGCACGAACGCCCAGTCGGCGCTGCCCGAATACATCTGGTTGCGCGTGCGGCCGTGCACGGTGATCATCCTGACGCCGAGGTCCTCGGCGATCCGCGCGAGTTCCGGGGCGTTGAGGCTATTGTGGTCCCAGCCCATGCGCATCTTCAGCGTCACCGGCAGGTCGACCGCCTTCACTGTGGCCTCGATCAGCGAGGCGGCGAGCTTCAGGTCGCGCATCAGCGACGAGCCGGCGTGCCCGTTCACGATCTTCTTCACCGGACAGCCCATGTTGATGTCGATGATCGCCGCGCCGCGATCGGCGTTCAGCTTCGCCGCTTCCGCCATGATACCGGGCTCGCAGCCCGCGAGCTGCATCGAAACCGGTTCTTCCGATGGATCCCACGCCGCCTTCTGAAGCGACTGCCGCGTCTCGCGCACCATCGCCTGGCTCGCGATCATTTCGGTGACGGTGAGCCCCGCGCCGAAGCGCTTGACGATCTTGCGGAACGGCAGGTCGGTGACGCCGGTCATCGGCGCCAGGATCACCGGCTGTTCGATCCGCACGGGTCCGATCGAGATTGGCTTCAGTTTTGGCACGGTCTTCGGCTGCCCAAAAATAAGGCACGGCGCATAGCCCAAGCGGGGCTGTTCGGCAAGACGCAGCTAGGCTAAAGCCGCCCGCCATGAACGAAGCATCACGGGTCGCAGCCATCGTCGTTGCCGCCGGGAGAGGCTCCCGCGCGGGCGAAGGCGCGCCGAAGCAGTATCGGATGCTCGCCGGCCAGCCGGCGATCCGCCATGCGCTCTCGGCGCTCGCCCGCCATCCGCGCGTCACCCACGTGCTCCCCGTCATTCACGCGGACGACGAAGCCGCCTTCGCGGACGCCGCGGCAGGCCTCGATGTGCTTGCGCCCGTTCACGGCGGTACGACCCGGCAGGAGTCGGTCCTGAACGGGCTGCGGGCGCTGGAGCCGCTCGCGCCCGCGCTGGTGCTGATCCACGACGCGGCGCGGCCGCTGCTCCCCGCCGCGGTCGTCGACCGGCTTCTGGCCGCGCTTGAAGACTGCGACGGCGCCGCGCCCGCGCTGCCCGTCGTCGACAGCCTGCGGACCGGCGGCGCCCATGCCGACGGCGAGGTGGATCGCAGCCGCCTGAAGCGCGTGCAGACGCCGCAGGCGTTCCGCTACGGTGCGATCCTCGACGCGCACCGGGCCGCTGCGCCCGACGCGACGGACGACGTCGCGGTGGCGCTCGCCGCCGGGCTGCGCGTGGCGTTCGTCGAAGGCGACGAACGGCTCGCCAAGCTCACCTACCCGGACGACTTCGCGCGCGCCGAGGCGATCTTCGCCGCCGGGCGGGTCGTGCGGGTCGGGCAAGGCTTCGACGTTCACCGGTTCGGCCCCGGCGATCATGTCTGGCTCTGCGGCGTGAAGGTGCCGCACAGCCACGGCCTCGTCGGCCACAGCGACGCCGATGTCGGGCTCCACGCCCTCACCGACGCCCTGCTCGCCGCCGCCGCCGAGGGCGACATCGGCGACCATTTCCCGCCGGGCAACCCTGAGTGGCGGGGCGCGCCGTCGGACCGTTTCCTTGCCCATGCCCGCGATCTCGTGCTTTCGCGCGGCGGCATCATCGACCATGTGGATGTCACGATGATCTGCGAAAGGCCGAAGGTCGGCCCGTTCCGCGCGGCGATGCGTGCGCGGGTCGCCGCGTTGTTGCGGCTGCCGGAGGAGCGGGTTAGCATCAAGGCGACGACGACCGAACGGCTGGGTTTCACCGGGCGCGGCGAAGGCATGGCGGCGCAGGCGACCGCAACCATAAGACTATAGGGTCAGCAAACATGAGTGGACTGTTCGACGACGAGATCATCGCGCTTGCGCGCCGCGTGGTGGAAATGAATGCCGCCGCCGGGCGCAAGGTTGTGCTCGCCGAATCCTGCACGGGCGGCCTCGTCTGCGGTGCGATCACCGAGATCGCCGGCTCCTCGGCGGTGCTGGAGCGCGGCTTCGTCACCTACTCGAACGAGGCCAAGACGGCGCAGCTCGACGTGCATGGCGACGTGCTCGAAACCTTCGGCGCGGTTTCGGTCGCGACCGCCTGGGCGATGGCGCAGGGCGCGCTCGCGCACAGCGAGGCGGACGTCGCCGTGGCGATCACCGGCATCGCCGGCCCTGACGGCGGATCGGAATCGAAGCCCGTGGGGACCGTGGTGTTCGCGCGCGCGATCCGCGATTCGGACCCCGAGGACGTGGTGGCGGACATGAAGCAGTTCGGCGACCTCGGCCGCACCGGAATCCGGCTTCAGGCCGTGCGCTGCGCGCTCGAACTGCTGCTGCCGGAAGACGCGTCCGAGACGCCCCCCGCCGCCGCATAGACCTTCGCGGCGCGCGTTTCGAACGCCGTCACCATCTTGCGGAAGGCCTCGTGGAAGTACGCGCCCGCGAGCGTGTTCAGGATCGACTGGCGGAACGCGAAATCGACGTGGAAGTCCACCTCCGTCCCCGCGCCGACAGCCTTGAAGCGCCAGTCGTTGTAAAGGAACTTCAGCGGCCCCGAGATATAGTCGATGTGGATATGGCGCGGCCTGTCCAGCACCACGCGGCTCGTGAAGGTTTCCCGGAACACCTTGAAGCCGACGATCATGTCGGCCACCATCTCGGTATCGCTCTGCGATTTCACCCGCGTCGCGATCACCCACGGCAGGAACTCGCCGTAGCGGCCGACATCGGCGACGAGGTCGAACAGTTGCTCCGGCGTGTACGGAAGAACCCGGACCTCGCGGTGTTCAGGCATCGGCGCGTTGGTGCTTCGCCAGCCGTGCTGCCTTCAGTTTCGCGAAGTCGGCGCCCGCGTGGTACGACGAGCGCGTCAGCGGCGATGCCGCGACGAGCGCGAAACCCTTGGCGCGGCCGAGCGAGGCATACGACTTGAACGCGTCCGGCGTCACGAACTCGATGACCTTCGCGTGGCGCGGGGTCGGCTGAAGATATTGGCCGATGGTGAGGAAGTCGATGTCGGCGGAGCGCATGTCGTCCATCACCTGATGGATCTCCAGCCGCTCCTCGCCGAGGCCGACCATGAGGCCGGACTTGGTGAAGATCGTCGGGTCGAGCGTCTTCACCCGCTCCAGCAGGCGCAGCGAGTGGAAGTAGCGTGCGCCGGGCCGGATCGTGGGGTAGAGCCTCGGCACGGTTTCGAGGTTGTGGTTGTAGACGTCGGGCCGGGCATCGACGATGCGCT
>JACFNY010000018.1:12468-14292 GCA_019454625.1 Sphingomonadaceae bacterium | reverse complement strand
AAGGTGCCGAGCCCCGATGCGAAAACGGCTCCGAAGGCGGTGAAGCCCCGGAGCCGCAATTCCTCAGCGTTCCCGTCTCCTAGCAAAGAGCGGTTCGCTGGTCAAGCATTATTTATCCTGTTTGGTTATTTTTGGGCTTTTTCGTCGCAGCCGGGTTGCAATGCAGCGGCGGCTGAAGCACTTCGCGCGTCGATCCGCGTATGTCGTTCATCGGATCGTAATTTTATGCGGCAAAAGAGGATAAAATGAAAATCATCATCGTCTGCGCCTGCCTCCTGTTCATCGCCGCCGTCGGCGCCATCGCGATTCCGCCGCACGCCGGCGCCATCGCCTCGACGCCTGCCGCCGCGCAGGCCGCCCCTCACACCCGGTAATAATCGGCCACCCGGTCGAGCCCCAGGCACAGCACCACCTTCCCGGCCCGCGCCGGCCAGCCCATCGCCCGCTCCGCCGTCTCGAGCCCCTCGCCGAGGCACACGGTGCGCGTCAGCACGTCGGCGAGGCCCTGCCCGGCGTGCGCGAGCGCCGCGTCCACGCGCGCCTTCGCGCCGATCTGCGCCGTCGTCGGGTCGGGGGCGTCCGGGGCGCTTCGCGCACCTTTCGAAACCGGCGCGGCGTCCCACGCCATCGTGACGCGCGGGCCCCGTGCGGCGATCATGAAGTCGCGGCGCAGCCGAACGCCCGCCTCGAACTGCCGGTCGCTGATCTTGCCGCGCGCGTGCAGCCACGCGATCGGTTCCTCGGCGCGGTTGGCGTGGCGCGCGCCTTCCATCGCCGCGCGGCGGTGCGCGGGGCTGTCGATGGTGTTCACGATCAGGCGGTTGCGGGTCTCGGGCATCGGCGTCTCCCTCGCTTTCGTTTGCGAATCGCCCTTGCCATCGCTCTCCGGCTGTAGGACAGTGAAAAATAACCGAATAGGATAATTCGATGCTCACACGCATCCGGGAGGTCCGCAAGGGCAAGGGTCTCACGCTGGCGGACGTCGCCGAACGCTGCCGCCCCGCCACCACGCCGCAAACCATCGGCCGCCTCGAGACCGGCACGCGCACCGTCTCGGTCGGCTGGCTGAACCGCATCGCCGACGCGCTCGGCGTCGAGGCCGCCGAGCTCGTCACCCACCCGGAGCGGCCGGACGTGCCCGTCGCCGCGCTGCTCGGCGCGGACGGCGCGCGCGCGCCCACCGTGCCGCAGACGCTGCTGCCGCCGCGCCCCTCGGGCGCGATGATCGCGGTGCAGGTCGTCTCCGGCATCGGCGACTATCGCACCGGCGATTCGATCTGGTGCGAGCGGCTTGCGCCCGCCGAGTTCGAGCGCGCGCGCAACCGCGACGTGCTCGTGCCCCGCCCGGCCGGGCGCTTCGTGTTCGGCCGCCTCGTCGATCTCGACGGGCAGCGCCTCGCCATCCTGCCGCTGGTGCCCGGCGCGCGGCAGCTCGTCGTGTCGGAGACGCCGTGGATCGCCGTCGCGGTCACGCTGGTCCGGCCACTTTAGGGAGTATGCACTGAAATCCGCCGCCGCTAACCGCAGCGCCGAAAGGAACCCGCCATGCTCGACACCGCCAGCCGCACCGCCTTCGACGAGGACCACGCCCTCTTCCGCGACAGCGTCCGCAAGTTCTTCGACCGCGAACTCTATCCCAGCCTCGACCGCTGGGAGGAGGAAGGCATCGTCGACCGCGGTTTCTGGCGCGCCTGCGGGGAGGCGGGCCTGCTCTGCCCGCAGGTGCCGGAGGAATACGGCGGCCTCGGCCTCGACTACCGCTACAACGCCGTCATCGGCGAGGAGCTCTGCTACGCCGGTTCGTCGGCGGGCATCACGCTCCAT
>JACFNY010000018.1:0-12458 GCA_019454625.1 Sphingomonadaceae bacterium | reverse complement strand
CCATTCCGACATCGTCGTGGATTACCTGATCAATTACGGCTCGGAGGAGCAGAAGCGCCGCTGGCTCCCCGGCATGGTCTCGGGCGAGGTCATCACCGCGATCGCCATGACGGAGCCGGGCGCGGGCTCCGACCTCCAAGGCGTGAAGACCACGGCGAAGCGCGACGGCAACCACTATGTCGTGAACGGCTCCAAGACCTACATCACCAACGGCCAGAACGCCGACCTCGTCATCGTCGTCGCCAAGACCGACCCGGCGCTCGGCGCGAAGGGCACCTCGCTCATCCTCGTCGAGGCCGATCGCGAGGGCTTCGCGCGCGGCCGCAACCTCGACAAGATCGGCCAGAACTCCGCCGACACCTCCGAGCTGTTCTTCAACGACGTCCGCGTGCCGATCACCAACTGCATCGGCGAGGAGAACATGGGCTTCATCTACCTGATGAAGCAGCTCCCGCAGGAGCGTCTGCAGATCGCGCTCGCCGGGCAGGCAGTCGCGCAGCGCGCGTTCGACGAGGCCGTGAAATTCACGAAAGAGCGCAAGGCGTTCGGCAAGACCGTGTTCGATTTCCAGAACACCAGGTTCACGCTCGCCGACCTCGCGACGAAACTCCAGATCGGCTGGGCGCACATCGACTGGGCGCTGAAGCGCCACGTCGAGGGCAAGCTCACCGCCGCCGAGGCCTCCGCCGCCAAGCTCTGGCACACCGAGCTGCAATGGGAGGCCTGCGACGTCTCGCTCCAGCTCCACGGCGGCGCCGGTTACATGAACGAGTATCCGATCGCCCGCCTGTGGCGCGACGCGCGCGTGCAGCGCATCTACGGCGGCACGTCGGAGATCATGAAGGAAGTCGTCAGCCGCGCGATTTAGAGCAAGCTGCGCGATTTCGGAATCACGCAGCTTGCTCTATCTCTTTGGTGTCGCATCGTTTCATGCGGAAAACCGGTTCCCACTTTTCCGCACGATGCTCAAGGCGGCGTCAGAAGCTCTCTTCGGCATAGACCTGCGAGAGGTCGCCCCCCCAGCGGCCGTGCCAGGCGTCGAGCAGGCGCTCGGCGGGCGTCTTGCCGCTTTCGACGATCTCGAACAGCGGCGCGAGGAAGATCGCCTCGCTGTCGCCCGAGCTGTTGAGCCGCGCGCGTCGCGCAAGACCGGCCTCGGCGATGGCGAGGATGTCCTTGCCGAGCTGCCGGAACGTGCGCCCGCGCGGCCCCTTCGCCTGGAGCCCAAGCCTCGGCACCTCCTCGCGGATGCGGTGGTGATCCGCGATCGTCCAGTGCTTCACCATGTCCCACGCCGCATCGAGCGCCGCGCCGTCGTAAAGCAGCCCCACCCAGAAGGCGGGCAGCGCGCAGATGCGGTTCCACGGCCCGCCGTCGGCGCCGCGCATCTCGAGGTAGGACTTGAGGCGCACCTCCGGGAAGGCGGTCGAGATATGGTCGTTCCAGTCGCCGAGCGTCGCGCGCTCGCCCGGCAGCGCAGCGAGCCTGCCGTCCATGAAGGCGCGGAAATCCTCGCCCGCGAGATCGACGTACTTGCCGTCCCGCACCGCGAAATACATCGGCACATCGAGGATGTAATCCGCCCATCGTTCGAACCCGAAACCGTCCTCGAACACGAACGGCAGCATCCCGGTGCGCGCGGGATCGGTGTCCGTCCAGATATGGCTGCGGTAGCTGAGGAAGCCGTTCGGCTTCCCTTCGGTGAACGGCGAGTTCGCGAACAGCGCCGTCGCCAGCGGCTGGAGCGCGAGGCTGACGCGGAACTTCTTCACCATGTCCGCCTCGCTCGCATAGTCGAGGTTGGTCTGGATGGTGCAGGTGCGCAGCATCATGTCGAGGCCGAGCGATCCGACGCGCGGCATGTGCCGCAGCATGATCGCATAGCGCCCCTTGGGCATGACCGGCAGGTCCTCGCGGCGCTTGTCCGGCCACATGCCGAGCCCGAGGAAGCCGAGGCCGAGCTCCTTGCCGACCTCCTGCACCTGCTTGAGGTGACGCCCCGTCTCGGCGCAGGTCTGGTGGAGGTTTTCGAGCGGCGCGCCCGACAGCTCGAACTGCCCGGCCGGTTCGAGGCTGACGTTGCCGTCGTCGCCCGCGAGCGCGATGACGTGGCCGTTCTCCTCGACCGGCTCCCAGCCGAAGCGCGTCATCGCCATCAGGAGGTCGCGGATGCCGCCCGGCTCGTCATAGGCGGGCGCGCAGTGATCGCTGGTGCGATAGACGAACTTCTCGTGCTCGGTGCCGATTCGCCAGCGCGCCGCGGGTTTGCAGCCGCGCTCGAATACGCGCAGCAGATCGTCCTTTGATTCGATTGGAAGGTCGTCCCCTTCACCGGCCTTGCGCGTGCTCATGGCGAGCGCTTAGCGATCCTCGCGGCCGCGCGCCAGAGAGGAAATGAGCGAGGCTCAATCCTCCCGCCAATCCCCCGCAAGCGCCTGCCAGACCGAGACTGCCGCCGCCGCCGCCGTGTCCGCGCGCAGGATCCGGGGGCCAAGCGACACGCGCACGCACCGGGGAAGCGCCCGTATCGCCGCGCGTTCGGCATCGTCGAAACCGCCCTCCGGCCCGATCAGGATCGCAGCGGGCGCAGCAATGCCCGGCAGCACTTTCGCCGCCGGCGCGCCGCCCTCCTCGTCGCAGAAGATCAGCCTGCGTTCCTGCGGCCAGTCCGCGAGCAGCGCCGCGAGCGGCACGGGATCGGCAAGCTCCGGCAGCGCCGTGCGCTCGCACTGCTCGGCGGCCTCGATCATGTGTGCGCGCAGCCGGTCCAGCTTCAGGTTGCCCACCACGGTACGCCGCGTGACCGTGGGCACCAGCCGCGCCACCCCCAGCTCGCAGGCCTTTTCCGCGAGCCAGTCGATGCGGCCCGCCTTCAGCGGCGCGGCGCAGTGCCAGAGGTCGGGAACCTCCTCGCGCGGCCCGAGCAGCGCCTCAGCGCGCGCCACGACCTCGCGCTTGCCGACGGCCGCGATCACCGCGCGCCATTCGCCGGTGCGGTCGTCGAACAGGCGCACGCCGTCGCCCTCGCGCAGCCGCATCACGCGCGTCAGATAATGACCCGCGGCAGGCGGCAAAGGCAGCGTCTTCCCGGCTTCAAGCGGCACGTCCACGAACAGGCGCGGGCCTGCCTTGCTTGACAATGATCGTTCACCCATGCTGACCCCGCTAGCATGGAGACCCCGCCCCTGACCACGCTGCATCCCACGCCGGAGCCCGCGGACCGTGCGACGCCGGACGCCGTTGCGGGAAGCTGGGTCGAGGCGCTGCCCCGGTCATGGAAGCCCTACGCCCGGCTGGCGCGCGCGGACCGGCCGATCGGCGCGTGGCTGCTGTTCTGGCCCTGCGCGTGGGGCGTCGCGCTCGCGGGCGGCTTTCCGCGGCAGGCGTATCTCGTGCTGCTGTTCCTGATCGGGTCGTTCGTCATGCGCTCGGCGGGCTGCGTCTACAACGACATCGTCGACCGCGACCTCGACGCCGGCGTCGCGCGCACGCGCGACCGCCCGCTCGCCAGCGGCGCCGTGTCCCTGAAGGCCGCGTGGACGCTGCTCGTCGGCCTGTCGCTGATCGGCCTCGTCGTGCTGCTCC
This sequence comes from Sphingomonadaceae bacterium, assembly GCA_019454625.1. GTDB lineage: Bacteria > Pseudomonadota > Alphaproteobacteria > Sphingomonadales > Sphingomonadaceae > Sphingosinicella. Next base: position 8,873 of record JACFNY010000018.1, on the reverse strand, counting down.
AGCTCGGCGGCTTCGCGCAGTTCGTCGCGCTCGGCGCGCTGCTGCTCGTCGCCGGTTATCCGTTCATGAAGCGCATCACGTGGTGGCCGCAGGCGTGGCTCGGCCTCACCTTCAACTGGGGCGCGCTCGTCGGCTTCGCTGCCGTCTCCGGCGCCCTGCCGCCTGCGGCGCTCGTCCTCTATGCGGCCGGCCTGTTCTGGACGCTCGGCTACGACACGATCTACGCGCTTCAGGACGTCGAGGACGACGCGCTCGCGGGCATCAAGTCCTCGGCGCGCCGCCTCGGCGGCAACCTGCGCGCGGGCGTCGCGATCTTTTATGTCATCACGGTCGCCCTGCTCGCCGCCGCGCTGCTGCTCGCCGCGCCGCAGCGGCCGCTCGTCCTCGCGGCGCTCCTGCCCGCTGCGCTCCATTTGGCGTGGCAGGTCCGCGCGCTGCGCTGCACCGACACGCCGGGCGCGCTGCGCCTGTTCCGCGCGAACACGGTGACGGGCGTGCTGGTGTTCGCCGCTTGCCTCGTGGCCGGATCCTGAAAAGCCGGGCTTTGACGCGCGCGCGCCAAGCGCTTATGCGCGGCGTCCATGCTTGATCCGAACGCCGCGCTCGACCGTCTCGACCACGCCATCGCCCGCGCCAGGGCGCTCGGCGCCGATGCGGCGGACGCGATCTATTTCGGCGACATGTCGTCGAGCGTGCATGTCCGGCTCGGCGCGCTCGAGGACATCGGCCGTTCGGAGGCCGAGGAGATCGGCATCCGGGTCTTCATCGGCCGGCAGAGCGCCAACGTCTCCTCGTCGGACCTCTCCGCCGCCGCGCTTGCCGCCGCTGCCGAGCGCGCGGTCGCGATGGCGCGCGAGGCGCCCGAGGACCGCTATGCCGGTCTCGCCCCCGCCGAGCGGCTCGCGAAAGGGCCGTGGCCCGCGCTCGACATCGACGACGGCGCCGCCATCCCGGTCGAGGCGCTGAGGGTCCGCGCGCTCGCGGCCGAGGATGCCGCCCGCGCCGTGGAGGGCGTCAGCAATTCGCAGGGCGCCTCGGCCAGCGCCGGCCGCGCCGTCTACGCGCTCGCCACCTCGCACGGCTTCGCGGGCGCCTATTCGGGCAGTTCCTACGGCGTCTCCGCTTCGATCATCGCCGGATCGGGCGATACGATGCAGCGCGACTACGCCTATCACAGCGCGCGGCACGACGCCGATCTGGAAGCGCCCGAAGCCGTGGGCCGCCTTGCGGGCGAGCGCGCCGTGGCGCGGCTGTCACCTGCCAAGCTCGCCACCGGCGCCATGCCGGTGGTGTTCGATCCGCGCGTCGCGGGCTCGCTGCTCGGGCATCTCGCGGGCGCAATCAGCGGCTCGGCGATCACGCGCGGCACCAGCTTCCTCAAGGACGCGCTCGGCGAGGGCGTTTTCGCGCCCGGCATTTCCATCGTCGACGATCCGCTCCGCGCGCGCGGCCTGCGCTCCCGGCCGTTCGACGGCGAGGGCCTGCCGACGGCGCGCACCGTGCTCGTGGACGGCGGCGGCCTCACCGGCTGGCTGCTCGACAGCGCCTCGGCGCGCCAGCTCGGGAGCAGCCCCTCCGGCCATGCCTCGCGCGGCGTCTCCGGCCCGCCGGGCGTCTCGACGTCGAACCTCTACATGGAAGCGGGTTCGCTCAGCCGCAGCGCGCTGATCGCGGACATCCGCCGCGGCGTGCTCGTCACCGAGCTCATCGGTCAGGGCGTCAACATCGTCACCGGCGACTACAGCCGCGGCGCGGCGGGCTTCCTGATCGAGGACGGCGAGATCGCGGGGCCCGTCGCGGAGATCACCGTGGCGGGCAACCTCAGGTCCATGTTCCTGAACATCACCCCCGCGGACGACCTCGTGTTCCGCTACGCGGTGAACGCGCCCACGCTGCGCATCGAGGGCATGACGGTGGCCGGGGCCTGACCCCGGTTCGGCTGGGGCTCAGGCGACCTTCGGCACGCCGAGACGCGGGATCGCCCGCGCGGGGCAATCGTCCATCACCACCTTGAGCCCGGCGGCCTCCGCCTTCGCGGCGGCGTCTTCGTTGACGACGCCGAGCTGCATCCACACGGCCTTCGCCCCGATCGCGATGGCGTCGTCGACGATCGGCCCCACGGCGTCGGAGCGCCGGAAGATCTCGACCATGTCGACGGGCTCGCCGATGTCGGAGAGCGCGCCATGGACGGTCTCGCCGTGCAGCACGGCGCCCGCCAGCGTCGGGTTCACCGGGATCACGCGGTAGCCGCGTCCTTGGAGATAGGCCATCACGCCGTGGCTGGCGCGGTCCGGCCGGTCGGACGCGCCGACCATCGCGATGGTGCGCGTGGTCGTGAGCAGATCGCGAATGTCTTCAGCGGACGTGAGCGGCACGGGGGTTCTCCTTCAGGGCTTCCCGTATCTGAACGGCGAGATGCCGGAACGCGTTCCCCGCCGCATCGCCGCGAAGCGCGACCGGCGTCCCGGCATCGCTCGCCTCGCGGATGCCGATCTCGAGCGGGATGCCGCCGAGGAAGGCGATCCCCATCGCCGCCGCCGCTTCCTCCGCGCCGCCGTGGCCGCAGTTCGGGCAGCGGAAGGTCGCCATGTTCTCGACGATGCCGAGGATCGGCACGCCGACCTTGCCGAACATCGCAACCGCCTTCTTCGCGTCGATGAGCGCGAGGTCCTGCGGCGTCGACACGATCACCGCGCCGGCGAGCGGCACCTTCTGCGCCATCGTGAGCTGGATGTCGCCCGTGCCCGGCGGCAGGTCGACGACGAGCACGTCGAGCGGCCCCCACTCCGTTTGCGTCAGCATCTGCATCAGCGCGCTCGACGCCATCGGCCCGCGCCACACGACGGCGCGGTCGGGAGCGGTCATCGCACCCATCGACACCGCCTTCAGCCCGTGCACCTCGGCGGGCTGGATGAGCTTCTCGCGCAGCGTCAGCCGCTCCTGCCGCCCGAGCAGCATGGGCACGGACGGGCCGTAGATGTCGGCGTCGAGCAGCCCGACCTTCAGCCCCTGCGCGGCGAGCGCGACGGCGAGGTTCGCGGCGACAGTCGACTTGCCGACGCCGCCCTTCCCCGAGCCGACGGCGATGATGTGGCGGATCTCGGGAAGCGGCGCCGGCGCGGTCGGGTGCGGCCCCTGCGGCGCATCGCCGCGTTCGGCCGTGGTGATGATACGCGCGCCTTCGACCCCCGGCACGGCGCGCAGCGCGGCGTCGACGCGCGCCTCCAGCGTCCTCGCGTCGTGCGCGGAAAGCCCGTCGACGGCGAGCACCAGCCCGGCCTGCCCGCTTCTGAGCACGATGCCCGAAACGCGCCCCGCGCTCACGAGATCCTTGCCGGATACGGGGTCCGCCAGTCGTTCGAGCGCCGCGCGCAACAGGTCCTCGCCCGCCATTTTCACTCCTCGGTGGTCAGCATGTCTCGCAAATGCGCGGAGGCGTCCGTATATAGGCTGCTTCACGGAAGCAATCGACGGGTAGCGGATGCCTTGGGAGAACAATAGCAACAATTCCGGGCCGTGGGGCAGCGGCAGCGGCAACGGGCCGCGCAACCCCTGGGGCGGAAGCTCCGGCGGCGGCGGCAACCGGGGCGGCGGCAGCGGCGGCCCCGATTTCGACGAGTTCATCCGCCGCAGCCAGGAGCGGCTGCGCGCCGGCTTTCCCGGCGGCCCCAAAAGCGGCACGATGCCGTGGGGCTATGTCGTCCTCGGCATCGTTCTCGTCTGGATCGCCTTCACGTCCTTCTACCGGGTGATCCCCGAGCAGCGCGGCGTCGTGCAGCGCTTCGGCGCCTACTCGCGCACGACCGGGCCGGGGATGCACTTCAAGCTGCCCGCGCCCTTCGAAACGGTGACCAAGCCTGCGGTCGAAACGGTTGCCACCATCGACATCGGCACGCTCGATGCGTCGAGCGAGAACCTGATGCTGACGGGCGACCAGAACATCATCGACATCGCCTACGCCGTGCGCTGGAAGATCAAGAATCCGGTGCAGTTCCTCTACCAGCTCGCCGAGCCCGAAACCACGATTCGCGAGGTCGCCGAATCGGCGATGCGCGCCGAGATCGCCCGCGTCCAGCTCGACGCCGCGATCGGGCCCCAGCGGGCGCAGATCGCCGAGCAGGTGCGGGTGCGCACGCAGGAGATGCTGGACAGCTACAAGGCCGGCATCGACATCGTCGGCGTCGACATCAAGCAGGCCGACCCGCCCGCCGCCGTCGATGCCGCGTTCAAGGACGTGTCGGCGGCGCAGCAGAACGCCGAGCAGTATCTGAACGAGGCGCGGCGCTATTCGCAGCAGCTTCTCGCGCTGGCGCAGGGGCAGGCGGCGGCCTTCGACGCGGTCTACGAACAGTATCGCCTCGCGCCCGCCGTGACGCGCAAGCGCATGTATCTGGAGACGATGGAAGAGGTGCTCGGCAAGGTGGACAAGACGATCATCGAGGCTGACGGCGTCGTGCCCTACCTGCCGCTCCCGGAAGTCCGCAGGCGCGCCAGCGCGGGAGACGCCCAGTGAGCGCGCTTCGCAACCCCATCGCGCTGGTCGGGCTCGGCTTCCTCGCGCTCATCCTCCTCACGACCGCGCTGTTCACGGTCTCGGAAACGCAGCAGGCGATCGTCGTGCGCCTCGGCAAGCCCGACAGGATCGTCAACCGCTACAACGCCGACGACCCGTTCGGCGCCACCGGCGCGGGCCTCGCGCTCAAGGTGCCGTTCATCGAGAACGTCGTGTGGGTCGACAAGCGCATCCGCGATCTCGACATGCCGCAGCAGGTGGTGCTGTCCACCGACCAGCTCCGCCTCGTCGTCGATGCCTTCGCGCGTTTCCGCGTCACCGATCCGCTGCGCATGTACCAGACGGTGCGCTCGGAGGAGCGCGTCGCCGACGAGCTCTCGCGCATCCTCGGCTCGCGGCTCCGCAACGAGCTCGGCCGCCAGACCTTCGCGACGCTGCTGAGCCCCGAGCGCGGCCAGCTGATGGACACGATCCAGGAGGCGGTGAACCGCGAGGCCCGCCGCTACGGCGCGGAGATCGTCGACGTGCGCATCAAACGCGCCGACCTGCCGCCCGGCGATCCGCTCCAGTCGGCGTTCCTGCGGATGCAGACGGCGCGCCAGCAGGAAGCCGAATCGATCCGCGCGCAGGGCCGCAAGCAGGCGCAGATCATCCGCGCCGAGGCCGATGCGGAGGCAGCGCGCGTCTACGCGCAGTCGTTCGGCAAGGACCAGGACTTCTACGCCTTCTACCGCGCCATGCAGGCCTATCGCACCACCTTCAACAACGGAAACGCCAGCGTCGTCCTCTCTCCCGACAACGAATTCCTGCGCGAGTTCCAAGGGGTCCGCGGCCGCTGACACGTATGGGAAACGATCTCCTCGCGGCGATCGGCCTCGCGTTCGTTCTGGAAGGCGCGGCCTATGCGCTGTTTCCTGACGCGATGCGAAAGGCCGCGGCGATGCTGTTCACGCGAGGGGAAAGCGTGGTTCGCATCGCCGGCCTCGGCGCGGTGGTGACCGGCGTCGCCGTCGTCGCCGCGGCGCGGATGCACGGTTAGACGGAATCAGGGGTATGGAATTGTATTGACGCCGGCCGGTGCTTACATGGCGTCCAGTTGAGGAGACGAGATACGTGCGTATCGCATTTGCCATCACCGGCGCGGCCATCCTGTTCGCCAGCGCCGCGACGCTTGCCCTTCAGGAGCCGGGCCACGCCCAGCTCGCCGCGCAGGAGCCGCTGAGCGCGCAGCCGCAGGCCGCCGCCCCCGGCGGCGCGCCGGGCAGCTTCGCCGACCTGACCGCCCGCCTGCAGCCTGCCGTGGTCAACGTCTCGACCACGCAGGAGATCGAGGTGGGCCGCCTGCGCGGCATCCCGCGCTTCGCGCCGGGCACGCCGCTCGACGAGCTGTTCCGCCGCTTCCAGGAGCAGCAGCAGGACGGGCAGGAGCCCGAGACGCGCGAGGCGCAGTCGCTGGGTTCCGGCTTCATCATCTCGCCGGACGGCTACGTCGTCACCAACAACCACGTCGTCACCGGGCGCGGCGGCGCCGAGCCGGTCGACAAGATCACCGTGACGCTTTCGGACCGCACCGAATACTCGGCGCGCATCGTCGGCCGCGATCCGCTCTCCGATCTCGCGCTCCTCAAGATCGAGGGCAAGGACCTGCCCTACGTGCGCTTCGGCCAGTCCGAGCGCGTGCGCGTCGGCGACTGGGTGATCGCCATCGGCAACCCCTTCGGCCTCGGCGGCACGGTGACGGCGGGCATCGTCTCGGCGCTCCACCGCAACATCCAGGCCGGGCAGTACGACCGCTACATCCAGACCGACGCCTCGATCAACCAGGGCAACTCCGGCGGCCCGATGTTCGATCTGAACGGCAACGTCATCGGCGTGAACACGGCGATCTTCTCGCCCACGGGCGGCAACGTCGGCATCGGCTTCGCGATCCCGGCCGAGCAGGCCTCGCCGGTGATCGAGCAGCTGCGCTCCATCGGCCGCGTGCGCCGCGGCTACCTCGGCGTCAGCATCCAGCCGGTGACGCCCGAGATCGCCTCCGCGCTCGGGCTCCAGAAGGATCGCGGCGAGATCGTCGCCAGCGTCGAGAACGACGGCCCGGCGAAGAAGGCCGGCATCCTCGCAGGCGACGTCATCACGCGCGTGAACGGGCAGGAGGTCACCGTCGATAACACGCTGTCGTCGATCGTCGCGAACAGCGGCATCGGCAGCCGCGTGCCGATCGAGCTTTACCGGGGCGGCAAGCGCCAGACCGTGCAGGCGACACTCATCGAGCGGCCGTCCGAGATCGCCGTCGCGGGCAACGACAACGCGCCGGCGGCGGGCGACAAGGCCGCGAACGATGCGGCCGCGTCCGCGCGCCGCAGCCTCGGCATCACGCTTGCCGAGCTGACGCCGGAGGTCCGCCGCCAGCTCGGCGTCGACAACGACGTCGAGGGCGTCGTGATCGCCAGCCTCAACCGCAACAGCGATGCCGCCAAGCGCGGCCTGCAACGCGGCGACGTGATCCTCTCGATCAACCAGCAGCCGACGAAGACGCCCGCCGCCGCCGCCGCCGCCGTGGACGCGGCGCGCAAGGCCGGGCGCGACACGGTGGTGCTGTTCGTGAAGCGCGGCTCGCGTCCGCCGCAGTTCATCGGCATCGCCATGATGGGCAAGGACGAGGGCTGATCGCTTCCGCCCGTCGCGGCAGAAACACGAACCCCGGCCCCGGTTCTCCCGCGGCCGGGGTTTTTTCTTTTCGCACGACATGCTTTAGTTGATCGCAGGCGGACAGGGAGTTGGCGATGGGAACGATCTTCGTCGGTGCGGCGGGCGACAAGAGGCTCGAACTCGATCTGAAACGCGCCAACCGGCACGGGCTGATCACCGGCGCCACCGGCACCGGCAAGACGGTGAGCCTGCAGATCCTCGCCGAGGGCTTCTCGAAGGTCGGCGTGCCCGTGTTCATGGCCGACGTGAAGGGCGACCTCGCGGGCCTCGCCATGCCGGGCTCGGCCACGCACAAGGCGCACGCGGCCTTGCAGGAACGCGCGGCGGGCATGGGCCTCACGGACTATGCCTACGAGGCGTTTCCGGCGGTGTTCTGGGACCTGTTCGGCGAGCAGGGCCACCCGGTCCGCACCACCGTCTCCGAGATGGGGCCGCTGCTGCTGTCGCGCCTGATGGGGCTCAACGAGACGCAGGAAGGCGTGCTCACCATCGCCTTCCGCATCGCCGACGAGGAGCAGCTCATGCTGCTCGACCTCAAGGACCTGCAATCCATGCTGACCTACGTGGCGGACAATGCCGCGTCGATCGGCACGCGCTACGGCAACGTCACCAAGCCGAGCGTCGGCGCCATCCAGCGGCAGCTGCTGGTGCTGGAGAACGAGGGCGGCGCCCGTTTCTTCGCCGAGCCCGCGCTCGACGTGAAGGACTTCATGAGGGTCGGCGACGACGGCCGCGGACAGGTGAACATCCTCGCCGCCGACAAGCTGATGCAGAGCCCGCGGCTCTATTCCACCTTCCTGCTGTGGCTGCTCTCCGAACTCTTCGAGGCGCTGCCCGAAGTCGGCGATCCCGACAAGCCGAAGCTGGTGTTCTTCTTCGACGAGGCGCACCTGCTGTTCGACGAGGCCCCGAAGGCGCTGCTCGAGAAGATCGAGCAGGTCGTGCGCCTGATCCGCTCCAAGGGCGTCGGCGTCTATTTCATCACGCAGAACCCCATCGACGTGCCGGAAGGCGTCGGCGGGCAGCTCGGCAACCGCATCCAGCACGCGCTCCGCGCCTTCACGCCGCGCGACCAGAAGGCGATCAAGGCGGCGGCCGAGACGTTCCGCATCAATCCGGGGCTCAACGTCACCGCGGCGATCACCGAGCTCAAGGTCGGCGAGGCGCTCGTCTCGCTGCTCGACGGCGACGGCGCGCCGTCGCCGGTGGAGCGCGCCTTCATCCGCCCGCCCTGCTCGCGGCTGGGGCCGCTCACCGAGCAGGAGCGCAAGGTGATGCTCGCAAGCTCGCCCTTCGCCGGGCGCTACGAGGAAACCATCGACCGCGAATCGGCCTTCGAGATCCTGAAAGACCGCGCCGGGAAGGCGCTGGAAGACTCCGAAGCCGAAGCGGCGACCAGGGCCGGGACGAAATCATCCGGCGGCGGCCGCAGCGGCAGCTGGTCGAACAGCATCCTCGGCAAGGTCGCGACCGCCGTGATCGGCGCGTTCGTCGCCAAGAAGGCGCGCGATTTCGGCGACAGCCTCGCGGGCAAGAAGCCTTCGCGCCGCAGCGCCTCGGCAACGTCGAGCGCCGTGGGCACCGCGGGCAGCCAGATCGGCTACGAGATCGGCAAGGCGATCGCCGGCCCGATGGGCGGCCGCATCGGCCG